>CBFCYF010000055.1:0-11902 GCA_965602195.1 uncultured archaeon
TCTTCCGCAGATAGAGGGAATAATAAACTACTACTCCTCCTTCTATGTCCCCGGACCCGTTACCACAATGAAGTCTAACATCACATTCAAGAACAATTTCACCACGTTCTTCACCGTCGGCAACACAACGATTTTCAGGGTGAACGGCTCACCGACGAAACAAAGTATACCTAATGGTTCCTTAGAGACCATCCTGGCATCTTCCGAGATCAATGGAAAGACGGTGCCAATCAGAATCGGTACAGAAGGTTTACAATATACAACAACAGTAACAGGTGGGAATGCCGATATCATTCTCATTACGGATTTGTCTGGGAGTATGGAACAGTGTGTGGATAGCAACAATGCTTGCTCTCACCCAGACCAAAGGATAGATTTGGCTAAAGAACTGGATAAGGAATTTGTCGATGTTATTTTGAATGGAACAGGTAACAGGCTGGGGCTGGTTGGATTTTGGGGAGACGCCCATTCGCCATATTGGACCCATCTCAGCACTCATGATCTAAGTGATGATAATGTATCCTTAAAGAACCAAATAGATGGTTACACTTCTAACGGAGGTACCTGTATATGCTGTGCCATAAATAAAGCATATGAAATTCTGGACTCTCAGAGTGATGCATCCAGAAAAAAATTTATCGTAGTTATGAGTGATGGCATACCAAGCCATAAGTGTGCTTCTTCTGGTTGCGAAGGGACAGCGACTTCTGGCTCGTTTGAAGGTGATTGCTACGGATGGACATGCTGCTGTCCTGCAAACCCTGACACAGGTGCGGGTTGTAGTAATAGCGGAAGCTGCCATACGTTCGGTTGTGGTTATTGTAGATGTATGTGCGAAATGCAGAATGCAAACTGGTCTTCTTGCAGAGCACATAATGATCTAAATGCTGCCGTCCATTCCATTGGTTTTGGTCCAGTAGCGAATTGTCCAATGGGTGCTTGGACTCTTCAGGCAATAGCAGACTGTGGTAATGGCTCATATTATGCAAGTGATAATGCAAGCGATCTTGCTTTGATATATAAAACAATTGCTGAGAACATAGTAACCTCAAGTTATGTCTCACAAACGATAACAATTAGTGGTGGAATAGAGAATATGACAAATTCCACTCTATATGGTTACCCAGAATCGTATATAGAATTCACCTACACACCACACAACGTTTCAGAGTATGGAAAGATATCCATAACAAAGAAAAGCGAGAGATTTAATGAGCCTGTTAGATGTGTAGGTAACATATCTATCCCAGGGAATGTTACAGTATCAAGTATGAAGGTGACCTCTTATTCCGGAGACCACTGGACACATTACCTCAACATAAGTAACAGCGAAATCTTTGCAGAACCCTATGAATTGTGGGCGGCTTATCCGGGTGTACCCTACATTTATCTCGGAGACCCTTATATAGTGCATGTAGATGAACCATGGAATCTAATAAGTCCCGGTGAGTGTAACCTGATAGGGATCAGAACAGGGGATTCCCAGACTAACGACACACACTGCTCCGCAGACGACAGGGCGATTTATACTGTGAGGGTGTCATCAATACTTGGTTACGGTGATGTTCTCCCTACAAACGAAGGATGTTTATGGGATATAGAGTTCAGTAGCGGTAGTACTGTAGTTAACTTATCTATCCCCTCATACTATATGGGAACCAAGGAGTGTAGTTATACCAGCTCCAACCAGAGCTACGACGGTTCCGATGCCGCCGCAGATGCTGTTTTCAGACTGCTCAAGGAGCTGGATATAGAGGATGATGGCATAGTTGATATAGACTTTGACTCTGATGCACTTCAATTCGACACCAGCTCCGCGGGGAAGGTTAGGTCCCTCTGGGGTCCGATAAAGATGAAACTGGTTATCTGGTCATGAAAATGAAAATAAAGAAAGACAAGAGAGGTATACTCTTCACCATAGCTATATTGCTTCTGATATTACCCCTAGCTATATTAATTACATTTTATCCCAGCATATCCAAAACTAAAACAGCCGATGTTGCTGGCAGGGTCAGATGCGATGAACTCCACTATTTTGTGGAGGATATAAGACGGGACCTGGAGAGGGCGATGGTAATATTTGGGAGACGGGCAGCAATATACGCTATTTCTGATGTCGTAACCTCCGGGAAGGGATTGTATGGTTATACATTTAACTGCAGTGCAAACTGTAAGCTGGATAATTGTGAAGAACTCTATTTCACTGAGACTGGTGCAGAGGCTGCGATTGCCGAGCTAATGGTGTGCGGCACCCTCCACGGAGAGACCTCGCCATATATGGTAAACCATACCTTCCCTATATGGATGGATAAACTGAAAGATGCTGGAAAAGATATGCACTTCACACTGAATTTAACCATAAAAAAACTGGAGGTTGTTCCAATAGATGCCTGGAACTTTGCTACCATATCTACTTTCGTGATAAGAATCCAGGATGACGCCGGGATATGCTATTATGAGGATAGTTCCAATATTCTACAGTCAAATACCTCGATATTAGATCTCGAAGACCCCCTCTACCCCATACATACCGAGAACAGTGTTTCCAAGTATATCAGAAATTGCACTACTAGGATAGATCTGGATATGGTGGCTGGATGCAGCCAGAGCGATGAAGGTAATGGAACAGCCGAAGGGGATGTATTCCTATACAGTAACATAGGTAATCTTCCCGGTCTGAAAAACTATTGCGATAATACTCCACAGGAAATACTGGGGCAACAGATTCTTGTTCTGGACCAGGGATTTGGGATAGTTTGCAACAGTGGGGCATGGAAAAGCTGTCTAAACGCAAGCCATCCGAAGCATTTTGCTGGTATGATAAATTATGCCTCCGCAAATGTATGTACCCTCTGCCAACCCACAATACCCTATATCTGTGACACAGGGGAGATGGATGAAGAGGCACCATGGGGGCCTGGATCAAGGGCGCCAGGATGTGATGAAGCTAATATATCTAATGGGACGTGTGTCTACATCAGAAATATTCCCGGATGTGGTATTTATCAAGTGGTAATGGGACTCAACAGCGAAGATGTGAATACCACCTGCTACCATGTGAGTGATGTGGAGGAAAACTACAACTCATTTTGCATTGAAAATCTGAGCAACGGAGCCTCCTTTTTCGACAGGCTTGATGGCAGACTTAATTTATCCTCGAAATATAAAAATCAGGCTTATAGGAAATTTGGAAACACTCTCATAGGAATAGAGTCCTTTGTCCGTCCACACACCCTTGAGTATTACAGCATTGCAGTTGATGAAAACGCTACATGGGTTGACTATTTATACTGGCAGAATGAGAGCGGATGTGGTGCTCAAGGAGTGTGTAAGGGAGAGGGTTATGATTTTAACTTGGATTGTCCGCATGCTTACAAATACGGGGTTGATACGGAATGTGAGCAAGCTACTGGATGCTGTGGCGATGGAATATGTAATGCAGGGGAGGACTGCGGAAACTGCAAGGACTGTGAGTGTCCCCCACAATGTCCGTCAGTTCTGGGGATAAACAATTGCACGAACCATGCAGGTACTGACTACAATGTGACTTATACCGTAAGCGTGCAGAATTCAACAGGATATATGGATCTCTCAAGTAATCCGAAGATATATATAACAAACAAAACAGGTGCAGTAACAAGTACGGGCATTTATGTGATGGATAAAGTGATAGGGCTGACAGGAAGATATAATTACACGATAGGTATACTGAAGAACAACGCTCACATAAATGCCACAGTATATGTATCCCACACTGGATGCCCGACGATAAGTAACTCAACAATTCAAGACCAAGTACAGAAATTACCTCCTTGCTTATAGAATCAGCGACAGTATTACATGTGATGTGAATCGGCAGTTTACAGCCCATTATTTATATGCGTCTTACATAGTATTAATATTCAGGTGATATGCATGAAACCATTGGACGCATTAGGTGAATCTTTAAACAAGCAGGTTTTGGTGAGATTAAAAAACGGGTTGGAGATCAGAGGAATCCTAAAGGCATTTGACATCCACATAAACATAGTTCTGGATGATGCTGAATTCGAGGAGGGAGATGTAAACAGGAAATTTAAGTCCCTATTTCTAAGAGGAGACATGATCCTTTTTGTTTCATAATAAAATGAGTAAGGGAACAGCAAGTTTCGGGAAAAAAACCAAGCGGCATACCCACATAAAATGCAAGAGATGTGGTAGATACTCATTCCACGTAAGAAAAAAAGTATGCTCGTATTGCGGCTATGGAAAATCCAAAAAAAGAAACGATTAATTCTATTTAAGATACCACCACCATGAAAAAAACAACCTTCCTCATAGAAAAGGCGAAAGAAATAGTGAAGAAAAAAAAGGACATCGGTGTCAGAAACCTAACTGTTCAAGATATAATGTCAACGGATGTGATAACCATAACGCCAGATGAGCTGATTGTAAATGCTGCGGAGAAGATGCTGAACCACAGGATCCATGCCTTGGTGGTTGTGGAAGACAAGAAACCGGTGGGGATAATCACAACCTATGATCTGGTTTTGGTTTTAACTATACGTAAGTTTGGTAGGACCACCCCCGTGGGTAAACTGATGGTTACAGATCTGATAACAGTCCACCCTGATGACCCCCTACTCGATGTCCTTGAGAAGGTTATCAAGTATAACCTGAGGAGGCTGATTGTGATCCAAGACGACAAATTAGTGGGGGTAGTGAGTTTAATAGATCTTATGATGGGCTTCACTGAGTTACCAGATGAGATTATAAAAGCTAAATAGTTTTTTTTTAAAATGGTTTCACTCACACAGAGAGGCCATACCGCAAATACCTATGTAGGTAATCTCCGGGGGGCCTGTGGTCTAGTTGGCTATGACGGAGCCCCTTTCTTTAGGAAAGAAAGATGCTTCACCCCCCAAAGAAACCACAAATCAACAAATATCTAATTAAGGTGCACTCCATGAAGTGGAAGTGCGCCAATACCCCTCGGGTATCTCCGAGGGCCCGTGGTCTAGTTGGCTATGACGTTGCCTTGACGTGGCAAAGATCCCCGGTTCAAATCCGGGCGGGCCCATCCTTGCAGTAATGCGGTTTTTAGGCTTTCCTCCAGGAAAGCCGGGATATTAAGAAAAAAGTGATTTTTTTGCACCCCGAAAATACGGGAAAATACCAGGGCTTCACGGAGGTGAAAAAAAGGCCGCAGCTTAATTCTGAAATCAGAGCAAGGCAAAAAAAAACAATACAAGAAATAAACGCTGCAAGGAAAGCAGATATAACAAAAAAAAAAAGTCACCACCCCCCACACCCTAAGACACAGTTCTGCCACCAACCTACCTGAGGGAGGAGCAGATATACGATACATACAGCAGTTACCAGATCATAAAAACCTGCAGACAACCCAAATAGCAAACAAAGACATCAGAACTAAAATGCTCATAGGAATAGACGACACAGACTCCCTTAAAGGAGGATGCACCACCTACCTGGCTGCGCTTTTATATGAGAAATTAGGCACTACAAAATACCCTAAGCTGATCAGACTAAACCCCAACATCCCCTACAAAACACGCGGCAACGGAGCAGTAACCCTGGAAACAAAAAAAGAACCCGGAAAAATAAAGGAAACAACCCTCAACCTAGTGAAAAAACACGCCCACCTCAAAGAACAAAACACAAACCCCGGCATCATATTCATAGAAAAACCAGACCAAAAACAGAAAAAAATACTAAACAAATTCTACCAGAAAACACTCACAGAACATGTAACCCTAAAAGAAGCAGAAGAAACCGCCAGAAAAATAAACGCGCAAACCCATAAATTCAACAACGGCCGAGGAATCATAGGCGCCCTAGCAGCCATCGGAGCAGATCTTGGCAAAGACAAAACCTATGAACTAATCGCCTACAGAAAAAAAGAAAACTACGGAAAAAAAAAGAAAATCAATACAAACTCCGTTTATGAAATGAACCAGGAAACATACCCTCAGACATTCGACAACATCGACCCCGAAACCCAAAAAATACTAATAACCCCCCACGGATACGACCCAGTATTCTGCGGAATCCGGGGAAACACCCCACAAGCAGTGGAGAAAGCCTGGGATATAATAAAACCCCTGGAGGAAATAATAAAAACCCAGATATTCGAAACAAACCAGGCAACAGACGCCCACCTAACCAACAAAAAAATATCTGAATTAAAAGCATATGACTGCGCCATATTAAAAGGAAACATAATAAGGAAGCCTAAAACAATAGAAGGCAGCCACGTAATCTTCGGATTAGAGGATAACTCCGGGAAAATAGACTGTGCAGCCTATCAGCCAACCGGAAAATTAAGGGACACAACAAGGAAGCTTATCCCCGGAGACACCATAAAAGCCTATGGAGGAATCGGAAAATACCCTAACACACTAAACCTGGAGAAAATCCAGATCCTGAAACTAGAGGAAACCTATGAAAGAATACCCCCAGAATGCTGCGGAAAAAAAATGACTTCAGCCGGAAAACACAAAGGCTTCAAATGCAGAAAATGCGGGAAAAAACAAGGCGAAGAAACAGCTATCCTAAAGAAAACACCAAGGGAGCTTAGCTTAGGATTCTATGAGGTTCCGCCAAGAGCAAGAAGACACCTCAGCAAACCACAGATAAGAACACAACACTAATCCCCTCCCCTCAGCTTCATCTTCCTCTCAGCCTTATGTTCTGCTACAATAACCTCCCTCTCCACCCTATGTACAAAATAACCAATCAAAACCAGCAGAGGAAAAATCTCCAGCCTACCCGTGATCATCTGAATTATGAGCATAACCTTAGGGACTGCAGGAAGATCCCTTAAATCCACTGTTGTTATCCCATTAGTTCCCTGAGCGGATGCAGATACGAAAAAAGCGTCTGTTGCACCCATCCCATAAAGCATCAACACAAAACAACCCACCCCCAGCAGGAGCATATAAATAAAAAAGAATAACGCAATTGTTCTCACCTCATTATCATGGAATATCCTGCCCCCCACCCTAAGGGGAACAACAGCGCTCTCAGGTAACGAATACTTCTTCAGCAGCCACCTGACTCCCCCAATCAAAACACAGAATCTTATTAATTTAATTCCGCCGCCCGTTGAGCCAGCCCCCGCACCTATCATCATCAAAACAACAAGAACAAGTCTTCCCGCATCACCTGTAGACTCCAAGCCACCCCCCGAGTAGCCGGTTGTTGTAAGAGCCGAGACGGTTCCAAGAACTGAATTATAAACAACACCCTCATGGGTGTCATAAAACCCACAATCCCACAGCAGCCCGATGAATAAGAGCACAGACAAGGACAGAATCCAGAATAATGTCTTTATTTCTACATTGCCTAGAAACCTCCTCAGTCTGCCGGAGAGAAGATCATTATGCATTATGAAAGGCACAGCACCTAAAATCATCGCCGCCATCAACACACACTCACCCATCCAGCTTATCTCAAACCCACTGCCCCTGAACACCACCCCAATGAATCCCCCGGTGGAGATATTACTCATAACAGCAGTTAACGCATAAAATGGATCCATATTAGCAAGGATACACAGCAGGATAGCCCCACACACAGTATAAAACAAATAAACCCTGAGAATAATCCGGGCGGTGTGTTTTATGGAGGGAGTTATCCTGCCGGTTCCATGCTCCATCCTGTACAAATACACCGTTGAAATCCCTCCACCAACCAGAATCGACAGGAAGATGATAACCATACCTAAACCACCTATCCATTCAGAGAACGTTCTCTTGAAGATAAGGGAATACAGATACTGCTCTGACTCAGGATCCAGCATCTCCACAGGCAGAACAGTTAACCCGGTTGTGCTGTAACCGGAGACACTCTCAAAATAACAGTCCACGAATACCTCAGCAGATCCCCCCCCAAAGAGCATGTAGAATGTGACGGCATCAAAAAGAGATATCATGATGAAACCGACACCCACTATAATCATGACATCTCCGAAATCTATTCTCTTCCTGGGAAATCTGGTGAACACTAAACCAACAGATAAGGCTAAGAGAGGGCCCACGAGGAAGGGGACTACTGGTTCATGATAAAAGAGGGCTATAAACAGAGGCGGAAGGGATGAAGCCCCCCCCACCAATAAAAGAACACCGATATACCAAAGACACCTCTTTAATTCCATCCTGATTACTCTATCTTACCTAATCTTCTTATGAATTCAATCCTCTTTTTCAGCTCCATCTCCTTTCCCTTCAACTTCATCTTCTTCTCAGCCTCATGTTCCACCATGACGACCTCTCTCTCTGCTTTATGTATGAAGTAACCAATCAAGGTCAGAAGGGGGAATATCTCCAGCCTCCCCGCAATCATCTGAACTATGAGCATGATCTTGGCAACTATGTTAAGATCCTCCCCTACATCTATTGTTGTTATGCTGCCTGTTGCCTGAGCGGAGGCTGATGTGAGAAGAGCATCAATAGGAGTAACACCACAAAACACCAGGACGGCGCAACCCACTACCTGTAAAACAGAGTAAATGAAAAAGAATAACGCAATTGTTCTCACCTCATTATCATGGAATATCCTGCCCCCCACCCTAAGGGGAACAACAGCGCTCTCAGGTAACGAATACTTCTTCAGCAGCCACCTGACTCCCCCAATCAAAACACAGAATCTTATTAATTTAATTCCGCCGCCCGTTGAGCCAGCCCCCGCACCTATCATCATCAAAACAACAAGAACAAGTCTTCCCGCATCACCTGTAGACTCCAAGCCACCCCCCGAGTAGCCGGTTGTTGTAAGAGCCGAGACGGTTCCAAGAACTGAATTATAAACAACACCCTCATGGGTGTCATAAAACCCACAATCCCACAGCAGCCCGATGAATAAGAGCACAGACAAGGACAGAATCCAGAATAATGTCTTTATTTCTACATTGCCTAGAAACCTCCTCAGTCTGCCGGAGAGAAGATCATTATGCATTATGAAAGGCACAGCACCTAAAATCATCGCCGCCATCAACACACACTCACCCATCCAGCTTATCTCAAACCCACTGCCCCTGAACACCACCCCAATGAATCCCCCGGTGGAGATATTACTCATAACAGCAGTTAACGCATAAAATGGATCCATATTAGCAAGGATACACAGCAGGATAGCCCCACACACAGTATAAAACAAATAAACCCTGAGAATAATCCGGGCGGTGTGTTCCACAGTGGGAGCCAACACCTTGCTGCCCTCCTGAGTCCTATACATATAGACTGTTGATATCCCGCCCTTAGCCAGCATAGACAGGAAGATAATCACTATACCTAAACCTCCTATCCATTCAGTGAACGTTCTCTTGAAGATAAGGGAGTGATAGTTAGGGGATTCTTCACTGTACATATCTTTTGGTAGAATGGTTAATCCGGTGGTGGTGTAGCCGGAAACACTCTCAAAGTAGCCGTCAACCAGCACCTCTACTGGATCCCCTTCAAGAGTCATAAAGTAGGGGATGGCCCCGAAAAACGATAATATTATAAGGCCAAGGGAAACCAGAAGCATTGAATCCCCGAAATCCAATTTCTGGCGGGGAAATCTAATGAATATCAAGCCAAACAACCATGATACTATTACAGTTACCAGATACTGAATGGGGGGTTCATGATACCATAGGGCTAAGGAGAGGGGTATAAGTGAAAGAGCACCGCTTAACAATAAAAAAATCCCCAGATACCAAGGAATATGCTTTAGATCCATAGTCAGGCTTCTCCTCTAAATGCAGGGTGAGTTAAGGGATAAAGCATTTATTTAGGGGATTATTCGATTTTGAAGGTTATAAGCTTCATGGTGGGGGAGAGTGTGATGAGATGTTATAATTCAAAAAAGCTATTTTTTTAACTGAGATTCTATATTTAATAAACTGACACTGTCAGTTTGCACCAGGGTGCGGCATGCGCTACGCTTAGCCACACTTAACAAATAAAACTTGTTAGGTGCTGTAGATATAAACTGTCACATCCAGTTTACATGCGGGTGCTACGTTCGGCACTCTGTGCCTCAGTAGCACTTAATTAATCAATCTACCATAGATATTAAGAGCCACATGTTAGCGTATGTAGCTCGTTTGCTTAGGCTTTATTAAAGTTTGACGCCGCTGTAGCTCAGCTTGGGAGAGCACCAGGCTGAAGACCTGGGTGTCGAGGGTTCAAATCCCTCCGGCGGCATTTCATCTTTTTCTTCAATTACTTTGCAGAAAAAAATTTCACAATCTCACATCTCTGCCAGCTTATCATAGAATTCCTTGTTTTCCCTGATATCTTTCTCTACGAACTCCTTAATATCCTCCCACTCCGCCAGTATCACAGGGCGGTTTATTCCCATCATCTCCACTACTTTCATTTTATGTGATTAGCAATCCATGTTGCTGCCTCATCTATTCTGTATCTTCGGCTTGTAACCCTGAATATTAAGTCAAATAAGGTGTTATCGTTTACCGTGATTTTTTTGTTGTATTTATCTAAAAATGCTTTCATGCTTTCGATTGCTGTGCGTTTGTTTCCGTCAACAAACGGATGTTTTGTGACAATCTCAGTTAATAGTGTTGCTGCTTTTCTGTTAACGCCTCTCGTTCTTGAGACGTTATATATGATGAAGTCTAAGCCTCCCTCATCTCTTAATGCTCCATTCTCGAAGCATTTGTTTATTTCAATTAGGCTCTTCTTTGTCAAACAATCCGATTTTATTATCAATTTAATAAATTATTAAATTTAATCCATAAATAGTAAATTACTAAATCAATCAAATTCCTTTAAAAGAGAATGAACCCGCTTCGCGGATTTAATAGAATAAGAGTTAGACACCTTACCACCTGAATTTATCTATCCGGGCTCATCCACGCACACACCTTGCCTTCCTGAAGGGGAACTCCCGGATCAATTCCTGCATCCTATCCCCCCCGACCATGACCTCATCCCCAATAGAAATCTGTTTCGCATCAGTTACCTCTCCAACCTCAACAAACGGACACCTATGTTTCGCAGCTAACCCCACCATCCTGCTCACCTCCCCCTCAGGAGAGCCTATAAGGTAAGTCCCCATATACCTGCTTATCCTCGGATACGGGATGCTTGTAATCCTCACACCCGCCCTGGATTTAACCAGCATCTCCGTAAGATTCCCGAACCAGCCCCCCCTGGAGGCGTCTTTTGCGGCATGAATCTCAACACCAGCATCCACCATATCCATGAAGGCCTTAAACTTCACCTTCGCCCTATACACCCTCTCCCCGATCTCCCCCTCCAACACCTCCCCGAGCATAAAAACCCGGTCGCCAGGAAGAAGACCCGCATCCGCAATAGGCTCTGCGAGGAGTTTACCGAATACTGTGAAGGAAATACACGGCTTCAAGTCGTTCTCCAACTGCGTGTTTCCGCCGATAATAGGAACACCCAACCCATTACTCTGCTTCTTCAGATCCATAGCAACACTCTTTCCCTCCTCAAAACTGTCGACCTGCATCGCATTCAACGCGAAGAGAGGCTTCCCGCCCATGATCACAATATCAGAGCATGTATGAATCAAACCAGTCTTCCGCCCCGTCTTCAGGGGATAAGGGCCCTCCATGTTAACGACCATATCCCCCACAATAACAGAATCATCTCCCTGCCGGATTCCAAACAAAAGATCCCTGACCTTATCATCCATATGCCAGAAGGCCCTCCTAACGTCGTTGGTCTCCAGCATATGGTCCAATGAGCGTCTAATATCCTCTTTCATGCCTCACCTGGGAATAAAATAAATCAAATACGGCAGTCAGCTCGCCCATCAATCATCACAGATTCAGTGGTTGTTCATGTCATCACACTGCCGTAACTAATAATCGATTCAGACAATAAAGGTCAACGCCAAAAAACAATTAAGTGCCATCAGCGGATGGCAC
>CBFCYF010000056.1:0-11533 GCA_965602195.1 uncultured archaeon
GATGTGAACGAGAAACTTTTAGATGATCCGTCACTGATAAACAGTGACCCATACGGGGAGGGGTGGATTCTCAAGCTGAAGATTACAGGCGATATCAATGATAGAGACCTTATGGACGTGGATAAGGCTGTGAAATATTATGGAAGGATTCTGAACAAGGAGAAAGAGAGATATGCAGGGATCTACGAGTAGTGAACTACCTGCCAGAGGCATGTATTCCCTTGATTCTTCCATCAATTCCTTTGAAGGTGAGGTTATCCCATTTCTTCCATCTGGTTGGGCCGTTTCTCTTAAAACCCGCAAGAACAACAGGTTTCTTTCCTTCAACCTCCGCTGCCGTCAATATCTTCTTTCCGAGTTCCTCCGCTCTCCTGTAGACCTCATAGTATACTTCCCTGAAGCGGTAATCCCTCAAGAGGTGGTGGTCGATGACATAATAATCTGAGTCTGTGTTCTCAATGATCCTTATGGTGTTCTCAAGTGCTTTTTTCAATTCCCTATAGGATACCACATACCCTAATAGATAGCTTGGGAATCCATCCATGATGAGGATATCCGGATCCCTATCTATTATCATATCGGCATGTTCCTTCAGATAAACCCCACTGAGATCAGAGGTGTACAGCAGACTGCTTTCTCCATCATCTATATCAACCATCAGCACCCACCCCAGATGAGTGCCCATCTTGCCGTGCCACAGGGCATCTGAGAACTCGACGGAGGTGTCCCCGAACCTGAATTTTCCGCCATCAGCTGTCTCAATACTCTCCGGCGCCCCCTCCACCATAGACAGCAGCTTACCTGCTCTTGCGCGTTGACTCTTGTTTATGTATTTCTTCGGATCCTTAATGAGAAGCTGTTTACCCTCATACATGGATTTCTCAGGGGTATAGTGGTCGTAGTGGTAGTGGGTGATGACTATGAGGTCGCTCCTCCTGCACGAATTCTTTATCTTCTTATGGTATCCTGCCACAAGTTTCTCCCTCTCCTTTATCGGAAGCGGGAAGGAGTTTGTCTCTATTGCCGCCCCAGGATCCACCGTAACAGTTAAATCCTGCGTCTTAACCCGAAAGCACATGCTCTTAACTCCCATAGAATCAAAAGCAACGTAATCTACTTTCATCCTCTATTTACTGTCAACGCCTCTGGTTGCTATAATATCCGCCCCGGTACCTGCCACATCCCGGACGATAACGTCTCCGATTCCTATGGGGGCTGCGACCTCCACCGTCGAGATATCATCCATAACCTCCATGATCTTATCTTTGGGGATTTCCCGGGATGTTCTGACGCTCACTAGCTTAAGTACTCCGCCAGCAACCTTTACTGTGGACGTCAGCCCCCTCTCCGGGCTCAGGAGCTCCTTCTTCACATACTCCTCACCCTTAACGCAGAGGTTCCCGGATACCTCCCTGACCCTGCCCCCCTCAACCCTGACCTTAATCACACAGCTACTTGGACAGATTATGCAAGTAAATTCCTCATCCATTTTCCGATAAACCAATGACTAAACTATTCTTCAGGTCACCCATCTCATCCCTCCTCAACGTGAACTGGATCATCTCGGCGGGATTAACCCTCACCTTCCGTATCTCCTTAACTACCTTATCACCGCACATCACCCGGATAACCATGTTTCTTTGTGGATAATTCACTCTAACCGAGAATCTCACATCCACCTCACCGCTGATGCATTGAGGCATAACATATCTTATCCCCTCACCTGCCTCTACCCTAAGCATCCCCTCCCTCCCACCCCTCTTTTTCTTGCCGAGAACGTATTCTGCCGCCGACTTCCCGGCCCCCGCAGCCTCCCTGCTCACATAATCCACGATGTCATGCACCTGGAGGACGTTTCCGCAGGCAAAGACCCCCTCAACTGAAGTCTCAAGGTCCTCATCCACCACGGGGCCTCCTGTCTTCGGATCCAGTTCAATGGATGCCTCCCTCGACAGATCATTTTCCGGTATCAAGCCCACACTCAGCAGGAGGGTATCGCATTCAATCACCTTCTCGGTCCCCTCAACAGGCTTCCAGCTGTCATCAACCTCAGCAATAGTTACTGATTTCACCCTCCTTAAACCCTCTATGTTGACGACGGTATGTCTCAGGTAGAGAGGAATGTCATAATCCCTCAGGCATTGCTGTATGTTTCTGGGGAGACCGCTGCTGTAGGGGAGTATCTCTATTACTGCGGGGACCGAGGCCCCCTCCAACGTCAGACGTCTGGCCATAATCAACCCCACATCCCCAGATCCCAGTATCACAACAGATCTCCCCGGCATAAAATTCCTCAGGTTTATGAGATTCTGAGCGCATCCTGCAGTATATATGCCGGCGGGCCTTGAGCCGGGAATGCCTATGTTTCCCCGTGTTCTCTCCCTGCATCCCATCGCAAGCACAATCGCCTTAGCTTTTATTCTCCGCAGGCCTTCCCCGCTGGACACAATCAATTCCTTATCCCCTGAAATATTCAATACCATGCTGCCGAGCATGTATGGGATTCCCAGCTCCTCAACCTGGCTGATGTATCTATTCATATACTCCGGCCCGGTTAACGATTCCCTGAAGATCTCAACCCCAAAGCCTTCGTGGATGCACTGGTTGAGGATTCCCCCCAGAAAATCATCTCTCTCAATTAATAGTATGTCATCCACATTATTCTGTTTTGCGGATAAGGCGGCTGCAAGACCCGCCGGCCCGCCCCCAACAACCACTATATTCACTCTACTCTCCAACATTTTAGGATTTTCCCCCAGTTTCCTTTCCTCTGAGATCCTTCGTATGCCCCACAAAAAGCTCAGACCCCCTACCACACAACTGAATGTCTGAGACACCCATATGACAGTTTTCCTCCATAATCTCCACGATCTTCGGCAGACAGAAGGAGCCCTGACATCTTCCCATAGACGCCCTCGACCTGACCTTAATACCATTTATGGACCTGACCCCGAGAGGATTGTTGAGCGCATCAAGGATCTCCCCTCTACTTATAAGCTCACATCTGCAGATGATCCTGCCGTAATCTGGGTTCCTCTCTATCAGCTTCGCCCTCTCTTCAGGGGAGAGCTCATTAGGCCTCACAGGCCCCTTCCTGGTTGGATCGAATCTCTCCTTCTCCTCCAATCCCCTGCCTTCTTTGATTATATCCACAACCTTCTCGGCAATCGCCGGCGCCGCAGTCAAACCCGGAGACTCTATACCCATCAAATTAATAAACCTATGGACTTCCCCGTCCTCCTCAATAACAAAATCAGCCACCTTCCGGGATCCCCCGGCCACCAGCTTAGATCTAATCCCGGAAAAGCTTCTGATGAAGTCCCCCCTATTTAACTTCGGGAGCATAGCCTTTGCCTCCTCATACAACTGCTCCATCACACTGGATGTGTTTGAGATGTCACAGACGTCATCGATGTAGTCTGCAGAAGGCCCAAGCATTATGTTCCCATCTATTGTGGGGGTTATGTGAACACCCAGGCCACCTGAGCCCTTAGGGGGGACAGGATAAACCAATCCATTCACAAGATCACCCACCCTCTTATCGAGCACGTGATACTGCCCCCTGCACGGATAAATCCTGTATCTATCTACTCCAACCATACCTGCTATCTTATCTGAACAGAGACCGGCGCTGTTAATAACATATTCTGAACTAAATGATGCGTTAGATGTCGCAACAGTAAAGACCCCTCCATTATCCTTAATATCAACTACCTCAGTATTTAATCGGATCATTGCTCCGTTCTTCAGGGCAGATTCCGCAAGTCCAATGGTCAGCTGGAACGGATCTACTATGGCGGACGCCGGCGAGTATAAGGCAGAGACGGCGTTGATATTCGGCTCCAAGTCCCTGATCCTTTCTTTATCGATTAACTTCAGGGATTCGACGCCGTTGCTCTCCCCCTGATTCTTCAGATTCTCAAGATACGGGATCTCATCATCATCTCGTGCAATTACCAGCTTGCCCACGATCTTGTATGGAACATCAAGCTCCCTGCATAACTTCGGGAACATGCTATGACCCCTCACATTCAATTCAGCCTTCAATGTGCCGTGAGGGACATAAAAACCAGCGTGAACCACCCCTGAATTCCTCCCTGAGGTTCCCATGGCGACATCACATTCCCTCTCCAAAAGAAGCACTTTCGTCTCGTATCTGCTAAGTTCTCTTGCGATCGCGCAACCAACTACTCCTGCACCGATAATGATGAAATCATAGGGGTCTCTCATCTTCAGATAAGGATTTATGAATTCGTTTATTTAACTTGTTTACATAGTATCATAATAGCCTAAAATGAAGCTGAAGGTAGGTGTCTTGGGAGCAACCGGGATGGTAGGGCAGAGGTTTATTGAGTTGCTTGCGAAACATCCCTGGTTTAAACTGGAGGCGTTGATGGCATCTGAGAGGAGCGCCGGCAAAAGATATGATGAGGCTGCAAGCTGGTATCTTACCTCTGAGATCCCCCCGGATGTGGCTGAATCGCAGGTTGAGTTAATAGATGTGGGGGTCGTAGAGAAACTCGGCCTGGATATTGTTTTCTCTGCAATCCCATCATCTGTCGCAAGGGATATTGAAGGCTCATTCGCCGAAAAAGTTCCGGTATTCTCCAACACCGCAACCTATCGGATGGATGAGGACGTCCCTTTGATTGTCCCTGAGATCAACCCTGATCATCTATCCCAGGTAGATATCCAGAAGCGAAAGAGGGGCTGGGATGGTTTCATAGTCACTAACCCTAACTGCTCCACAATAGGTCTTGTAATACCCTTGAAACCAATCTATGATGCACTCGGGATATTGGAGGTTAATGTGGCGACAATGCAGGCTCTGTCTGGGGCGGGATATGCTGGTGTTCCTTCCATGGCGATCCTGGATAATATAATCCCCTTCATCGGCGGGGAGGAGGAGAAGGTCGAGGAAGAGCCCCTGAAAATCCTTGGGAGATTAGAGGGTGAGAGGGTAAAATTCGCTGAATTCGACATCTTCGCATCATGTAATAGGGTGATGGTGAGAAACGGCCATACGGAATCAGTTTTTGTGAAAACCAGGGAGGATTTCCAGGCATCTGATGTGGAGGAGATCCTCGGTGGCTTCAGGGGCGAGCCTCAGAAACTGAAACTACCCACCGCACCCGCGAACCCTATAGTGGTGATGGAAGACAGAGACCGGCCGCAGCCCTTATTCGACAGGGATGCCTGTGCAGGGATGGCTGTATCTGTGGGCAGAATCAGGAAGAAAAAGAGAAACCTCCTGAAGTTCACCTGCCTGAGCCACAACACCATACGGGGGGCGGCTGGTGCGAGCCTGTTAAATGCGGAGCTGGCCGTCAAGAAGAAGCTGATATAAATATATTTATATACTACAACCCCTTAATTAATGTAATAAGTAACGATGAAAATATCAGGGAGCAGGAAAGGCCAGGCGGCTATAGAATACCTGGTTACGTACGGCTGGGCAGTACTGGTTTTAGCTGTGGTGGGGATAGTGCTGTGGCAGTGGAATGTATTCACGCCACCAGCTCCTACGGCAGACTGCAGGGGCTTCTCCCAGATACGAGTCTTTGACCAGATTGCCAAGAACAACGGGGCCTTCACATTGGTTCTGGTCAACGATGCCGGAATGAAGATGACATTTAATGGGATGTCTGCAGAAATAGGAGGCAGTTCCTGTAGCTATCCTGGAGGCGATATAAAGATAGGTCCCGGAGCCAAGAAAATGATTAACCTCACCACCTGTAATGGTCTAACAAAATATATTCCGGGAGATGCATACAGAGCAAACATGAATATATCCTATTACAACCCCGCCTCCAAGATGCAACATACCAGCTCTGGTGTGTGCTGGGGGCCAGTAGAGTAGTCTAAGATAATTTCCTGTCCAGGAAATCACATACCTTCTTAACATCTATTTTCTCCTGTTCTCCGGTGTCCATATCCCTTACAGTGATTTTCCCGTCATCCAGATCCCTTTGTCCGACGATGACAACAAACCGGGCGTTTATCTCATCTGCGTATTCCAGAAGTTTCCTTAGCTTCCGATTCATGAGATCAAGATCCACATCATATCTCTCTCTTATCTCCGATGCTATCCTCAATGCCTTCTTTTTCATATCTATGCTTGTTGGGGCAACAACAACATCCATCCTCCTTCTTGGTACTGCCTCCACTTTCTGTGCATGAACCGACTCCATCACCCGGTCGAAACCGAAACTGAAGCCTACTGCAGGAACATTTACTCCGGAGAACAGCTCTATCAGCGAATCATATCTGCCTCCCCCGCATATCTGGTTTTGTGCCCCCAGATCCTTCACCCTGATCTCAAACACCATCCCGGTGTAGTACTCCAGTCCCCTGGCTATTCCAAGATTTATTTTATAGTTGATTTCAACCTCATCAAGCCAGCCGAGTATATCCGCAAGTTCATCCACTGCGGAGAGGGAGTTTTTAGATTCCCTGACTAACCTACGTGCTTTATCTAATATCTGCGTTTTCCCGTCGCCCTTTAAGTTGATCAACTCCCCGATAATATTTTTCTTATTGCCTGGTCCGGGTATAATTTTCCATATACCCTCCGGGTCCTCATCTATGGCAGCTATAAGTTTTTTTTGTGTTGTTTCACTGAGATCTAATGATTTAAATATTCCGCGCATAATCCCTATATGTCCGATTTCAAGTTCAAACTCCAGCCCCAGTTTCTTAAGGGATTCTACGGCAACTGATATTACCTCGGCGTCGCTCTGCGGGGTGTCGGGGCCTATTAATTCAACCCCCATCTGCCAGAATTCCCTGTATCTCCCTCTCTGAGGTCTCTCATATCTGAACATAGGGCAGTAGTAGTAGACCTTTACTGGTTTCTTCATCCCTCTGAGTTCCTCTGCGAACATCCTGCAGATGGATGCGGTGGCCTCAGGTCTAAGGCATATCTCTCTTCTGGATTTATCTCTGAAGACATACATGTGCTTTTCAATCTCCTGCCCTGATTTCAGGGAGAACAGTTCCACATGCTCGAATGTGGGTACCAGGACCTTCCTATACCCGTATCTCTGAAAAACCTTCTCTATTGCTCCCCCTACGCAATCCCTCTCCCACATCTTGCTGGGAGGAAAATCCCGTGTCCCCCTGGGTTTCTTGATTTCCATCCTTTGTTAATTATTGAGGTTAATGTTTAATAGGATAGGATATTCCAGCATAACCCTAAATTCTGCAGTAACTATGTAGGATTACTGCCCTATTTATTTAATAAAAAAAACTGTCTTTGGCGTGGGGGGGGTTTAGGGGTGTTCTCTGTGGATTCGATGATAGGATGGTTGGGTAGGGTTGTGGTATAAAATGATGGGGGTTTTGGGGTGGTTTTGCTTGTTGTATACGAAAGTATACAAGTTAAAAATTGCGAAGCAATTTTTTTTATATATCATGGCGTTATTTTTTTCCCATTCAAGGGTTTGTAACCCCTAACTTTTCAGGCCTTAATGCCTGTATAGTGTATGAATGCTGGCACATATGGGGGGGTAGTTGTAACCCCTAAAAACACACTACCTGCTGCAGGAATACAAAGACTCAACAGATCTGCCATATTTTTATCTTGAGTTAAGATAACAGTTTACATTTAATGCAGCCTCCGCATTCCCAAAAAAACAGGGTTTAAGTAAATTCAACTGTAACCCGCCAAAAGTAACCCTCATATCTGCTATTTAACGAAATGAGTTTATAGATTTACCATGCTTTTTTTTTGTTTTTATTTAGTTTAGATGTAACCCCTAACTAAAAAAATGTCTCACATCGAACGGAAGAAAATCAAGGGCAGATATTACCTCTATCTCTACCACTCTTATCGCGACAGGAACGGTAGTGTGAAAAAGAAGATGATCAAGTATCTTGGCCCGGAATCAAAAATCAGGGCACCTAGTTTACTGGACTCTGAGGGTGGTTTAGGGTGAGGAATAGATTATTGCTTGTGGGAGTCGTTGGTTTAATTATCTGCATGCAACTCATAGCCTCCCAGCTGTCAGGTTCCCAGAATCTAGCCTCCCTCCTGTTGGATTGTAGGGTTTACACTGATAAACAAACCTATCTTTTGAACGAGACCGTCCAGATTCAGGTAACGGCACCGGAGAACACCACCACAAACCTGACGGTGGAGGACCCGCAGGGGTACCTGTATGCTGCCCTAGGAAAGAATCTAGGGGGCTTCACCCACCTATACAACCCGGAGTTTGCAGGAGATTACTCCATCTACGCCAGCTTCTTTTCACTGAATGAAAGCATGAATGCAAGCACCTTCTTTAAGGTGGTTTCTGAGGTAAATGAAACAACAACACCTGAAGGAAACAGAACCCCGGGAAACACAACCCTTAAGACTGACAAGGAAACCTACCTATTGAATGAAACAGTTAAGATCACAGTCACCCCTCAAGCAGATATAACAGTTAACTTAACGATCCAGAATCCTGAAGGCTTCCTCCTCACTCTGCTTTCCGGAAACCAAAGCAACCTCACCTACAGCTACACCCCGCCCATGGAAGGCAATTACACAGTAACTGCCTTAACATCTTCTGGAAACAAAACAACCCCGTTAAACAAATGTTTTTCTGTGACAGCCCCGCAGGTTAATGAAACAACAAAACCCGCAGACCTCCTTGGGAACGCAACCCTAGAGACCGACAGGGAAACCTATCTATTGAATGAAACAGTTAAGATCATCATTAAAGCCCCGGAAAACACCACCACAAACCTGACAATCCAGGACCTGGAAGGCAGCCTGCACACCACCACGCAAGAGAATCTCGGCTCACACACCCACCTCTACAATCCAGAGCTCACTGGAAACTACTCCGTCTCGGCGGGACTTTCCCTGTTGAATGAAACCAGGAATCTGTCAGCTGGGTTTGAGGTGATTCCGGGGAACCTAACAAGAAACGAAACCACAGCAGAGAACATATCAGTGAATGAAACCCCAAAATTAGTGGAATGTCTCCTTGAAAACTCAACACTAAAAACAGACAAGGAGATATATTTCCTGAATGAGACTGTTCGAGTCTCTATCACAACCCCAGAAAATACCACCACAAATCTAACGATCCAGGACCCGGGGGGTTACCTGTACTCAACCCTCGGAGAGAATCGGGGCAACTTCACATGTCTTTATTATCCGGGGTTAACTGGAAACTACTCTGTTTCGGCAGAATTTTTCCTGTTGAATGAAACCCTGAATCTATCAACAGGATTCGAGGCGATCCCTGCAAACTTAACGAATGAAACGGGGGTCTGGGAAGACATAACACCTGAAGGTGTTCTTGAGACGGCGTCTCTGTCAACAGACAAAACACTTTATTTTCCGGATGAAGCAGTCCGCATCCAGATAACTGCTCCCGGAAACACTACAACTAATCTAACGGTTCGGGACCCAGGGGGCTACTTATACGTGACCCTTGGAGAAAACCTAGGCTCATTCACCCACATCTACACTCCAGGGCTTGCAGGAAACTACTCTATCTCAGCAGAACTCTTCCTGTTAAACGAAACCCTGAATCTGATAGCTGAATTCAAGGTTACCTTAGAGAACATAACAAACGAAAGCATCCTTGAAACAGCATCTCTGTCAACAGACAAAACACTCTACTTCCTGGATGAAACAGTCCGCATCCAGGTAACGGCTCCGGAAAACACAACAACCAACCTGACAATCCAGGATCCTGCGGGTTACCTGTGCACCACCCTAGGAGAGAATCTCGGCTCATTCACCCACATCTATCACCCTGAGCTGACGGGGGATTACTTCATTTCAGCAGAGCTCTCCCTTCTGAATGAAACAAAACACATGAATGCAGGTTTTAGGGTTATCTCGGAGAATAGATCCATAAGGGTTAAGAGCATACAATCCACATCAGATGGAGACTGGACGGTTCGCTTTGAAACAACAGGCAAGGCAGACTTAACCCTAACCGCAGTGAATGGAACAAGCTGGGTAAATCAACCTCATCAATGCTACGACGAAGAGACGGAAATTCTAACATCTGAAGGATGGAAATTCTTCTATGAGTTGAATAGAAATGAGATGGTTTTAACCCTGAATCCGGAAACTAAAGAAAAGGAATGGCAGAAGCCAGGTGCTTATCAGGTTTATCAGCACGACAGGGAGATGTATGAGATTATTCTGGAAGATGGAACAGAGTTGTTGGTTTCGCCGGAGCACAGGGTTTATGGGAGTTTGAAAACCAAAGATTTTCAAATCCGCCCGAGCGAAGCTCGGTGCGTGATCAATAATCTATCTCCTGTAAGCATCGTCATGATGTTCGAAACTAATGAAGGTTATAGTTCGCTTACTGATTTTAAACTTAAGGACAAAGCTTTTGAGGATATGAACTCTCCATTCTCCAAAACGGTCATATTTCAAAGGTTTATAACGAATTGGGTTCAGGACAATCCCCTTCATCTTGTTTTCAAGAGCTTTTCTCAGAACGGGGTTCTTCTTGCAAGCTTTGTTAATATCTCTCTTGCAAGAGGGCATAATCTCGACATTATACACTTTAATCACTTAAATATGTCTGAGACAGATTTGAGTTTGATGGGCTTTTCTTTCCTTGCAGATTCAAGCTTCTTAACATACTCTTCCTTCAACGGAAGCTCATCTACAGGATGCCAGTCAATCCTGTCGCAGAATTCCTGGTCCTCCGCAGATAGTTCCCCGGTCTTGATGAATTCCTCAAATATGCTCTTCTTCCTGACCTCTTCTCTGGCGATCTCGGACCAGTTAACCCAAGAGAAATGTTTTATAGCAGCCTTGAATCTGTCCGAAAGGGATAATATCACGCTGGCCATTTATATCTCACCCTCATTCACTAATTCCTCAAATTTCATCAACTGTTTAATCCTTAGTGCAAACCTTTCCTTCAGAAAGGCCGACCAGTTGATTTCAGGATGTTCATCCATTCTCTTCTTTAACTCATCCGGTATTGATACAGTTAGGGTTGCCATTTTAAAATCACCTGTAGATACACAGGATTATGTTAATACATTAGAATATGTGTATATAAATGAGAGTGCAAAGGATTACCTGCCAGATAACCTCTCCTTAACAAAAATAACAGAGATCTACAGGAAACTAAAAGAAAACCGAGATTTAGAGTATTATTTCCTCAACTCAGATCTAAGCCCAGTAAAATTCAAAAGAATAGAAAAAATCCCATACTCCGGCAAGATCTACGATGTTACTGTCAAAAATCACATAATTCTGGTGAAGAGAAAAGGGAGGGCAATCTGGAGTGGAAACTCGAATTATGATCTGCGGTTCTTGGAAATTAAATGCGGTGATGAAGCCCTGGATTATGAATGGATTAATCACTCCGTCTTCATCCGAAATTACTCCTGTAATGAAACGGGTTATGAAATCTTGAGGGTATTAACTCCCGGAAAGCATACACTAAAATTCCAGTTTGGCAACGCTGTTGACTATGCCCAAACCACAGGGGAAAAGCCTGCCCTTAACCTGAGCGTAAAGAGGAAGCACTTCAAGGCAGGGGAGGACCCGGAGTTC
>CBFCYF010000057.1:0-11187 GCA_965602195.1 uncultured archaeon
AGTTTAGGTTCATGTCATCACACTGCCGTAACTAATAATCAACTCAGACAATAAAGGTCAACGCCAAAAAACAATTAAGTGCCATCAGCGGATGGCACCACATGATCCAAACTGTGTAACAGTTTAGGTTCATGTCATCACACTGCCGTAACTAATAATCAACTCAGACAATAAATACTTCCCCCCCAACCTCAAAAGACCCCACAAAAAAACAAAAAACCCTCGATTATTTTTATCCTGACTACCACAGTATTAAATATGACTACCACAGCAACAAAAACCCTCAACATAAGAATCCCCAACGAACAATACGAAGAACTAGAAGAGATAATTAAAGCAAGACACTACACCTCCAAAGCAGAATACATACGAGAACTCCTACGCAAATCCCTGGACGAGTACACTGAACTACTACACAAAAAAGCAGAAAAAGACAAAGAAAAACACATCACCCTAAAAGAATACGGCAAAAGCAGAGGACTGGAATGAGCTACCTCATCCTCCTCCACCCCGACGTAATAAAATACCTGGACTCCCTGGAAGACAAAGAAAGGAGAAAATGCTACGACCACCTAAAACACCTAGAAGAAAACCCATACACCCAACATCCTGGCTGTGACATCAAAAAACTCACAGGAAAAAAGAAAACCGCCTACAGACTAAGAACCGGGAAACACAGATTTCTTTATGTCATAAAAAGCAAAGAAGTGTTTGTAGAAGAGGCCTTCAGGAGGGGAAGAGGATACTGAATCAGAACAAAACATCCTCTTTTAACCCTCTGCCCACCTCACAAGCAGTTCTTAAAATCACACATAATGCCACTGCAATCAATCCTACGACGAGCACCATAGAATCAGAGACGCCCCAGAGGTCAGACACCCCTAAACAAAACAAAAGTGCACAGCACTCTTGCGGAAACTGTGTAACAGTTTGGGTTCATGGGGTGTTCCGGGACAGCAGCATCTCAACTTCCCCGGCTAGATTATAGAAATCCGACCATCTCTGATCGCCTATCGAAAACGTATATCTGCAGGAATCATTTATACAGGGACTCTTCTGATAGTTGTAGGGGGGAAGCTCCCGGATGAGATCCGGACCCTTAAAGTAGTGTCCGACCACAGAATCGTAACATTCCCTGCTGATGTTAAGGGTGTCTCTCTCAAGGTCACATATTCCATCGACATCCTGAGACACGTACCTTGAAACCATATCCTTCTTAAGGTTCATCTCCGCATCAGTCATATTCAACCTGATTAAAGGATACCTTGTATTATTTATCACATCAATATCTCCGGGGATGGGATTATCCCGGGAAAAAACATTATATTGGAGGAACTCATATATCCCTACTTTATCCCTCACCCTGCTTCTGTGGAATGCTTTTGCGACAATAAAGTTCACTGAATCATGATCCAGATGGCCGTGCTCGTATGCATGGACGTAGATTTCATCAGGATACTCATCATTAATGAAAGAGGTTATGTTTCTAATAAGATCCGCCGTCCCATCGGCTCCGAGATCGAAGATGAAACCAAGATCATCGAGGTTGAGGAAGATCAGACTCTCTTCGGTAATATTCACAAGAGAGAGAGCGGATAATAGCTCCCTGTTCCTTAACTCAGTCCACTCACGGTCTTTACCATATTCCTCGGGGGAGCCGTCCGTGAATAATACTATCTTTATGTCACTACCTTCTCCAGCATTCCTTATAAGGGTTCCTCCCAGGCCGCAGGATTCATCATCCTGGTGGGCGATAAAAACCAGGATCTTCTTCTGTGGTTGCTCTGCCATGAAGGCGGACCCGGAGATGAATATGAAAGAGAGGATCAGGAAGGAGATGATGCTCAGATTGAGGGCGCGTCTTGGTATCCATGATTTAATGCCGTTCATGTAGATATCTCCAAGGATATAGATGAGGGATGCGAAGATAATTGCAAGAATCCAGGACATTTCATCGGACAAGGTATCCGCCCACCCCATCACCTGAAATGTCTTCACAATCAACAGGAAGTGTCCCACATAAATCCACAGCGAGAAACGACCGTAGACGCTAAGTGGCTTAGAGAAGAACTTCATCTCCCGTACCTCACCCAGGTAATACATCACAGAACATACCAGGCCGCACTCCCCCAGTATGAGGAATATTAGGGGGAATGAGCGATCATAGTAGTTGATGCTAAAACCACATATGTGAAAGATGACGGCAGAGAGGAGGAAGACCACACTTAACATGAGATTCCTTTTGTATTCATTATCAAGGAAATTCCTCAGAAATATTATCCCCCCAAGCATAATAGGAATCAATGTAAGAAGAGAGAACCAGCCCCTGAACAGAAGATTAAGCAGGGACCCAGTGATAAGTTGGAGGATACCATATCCTTCAAAGCTGAACTCCACAGGGAAATCACCGAAGAATGCTGAGGTTCTACCTATCCCAAGAAGGAAATCCAGGATAACATAAAAAAACATGATCAATGGCAGATAATACCTCAGCCTGGGTTTAATGAAGAGAAGAATTATCATTGTGAATATCGCAGACATCCCGATTCCCTGAATAGCCTCCTCCCACTGGAAGAAGGTGTTGAAGCCGAACATCACGGTTGTGAAAGGCAGGCTTAATAGAACATAGAATCCGTATCGCTTAATGACCCCCAGTATTATCTGCGTGGGTTTCAGGTTCATCGACAGAAGCTTCCTCCCAAGAAGGAAGACGCTCATCCCGGACACAAAAAGGAACAGGTAGGGCGGAGGAAACAATGTAGGGGAATTCAGCTCCTGGATGTAATACGGTGTAGTCCCATATATACTACTCACTGAGAAGTAATTGAAGAGATGGCATATCACCATATAAAGCAGAGCCATGCCCCTGAAGGAGTCCAGCCACACAAGCCTTTTAGAGCCCATATTAATATTTCTGTTTTTAGATTAAACAATACTATGATATTAACAGAGGAAAATGCATTGGACAGACGACATCCTAAAAAAACTGTTGGAGAGGAAAGGCGGGCACGTTATTGAAACCGGCACATCCATCTCAGGAATACCGCACATAGGCAACGCATCTGATGTGATCCGGGGAGATGCTGTGAGGAAAGTCCTTGAAGAAAAAAATATCAAGGCAGGGCTAATCTGGGTCGCCGACGACTCCGATCCCTTCAGGAAGATCCCCCAGGGCATGGAAAAACTAAAGGGTTACCTTGGGTTCCCGGTTAAGGATATTCCAGACCCGGAGGGCTGTCACAGGAATTTCGTGGATCATTTCGTTGAGCCATTCATCGAGGACCTTAGGGTCTACGGCATCAAGCCAGAAGTCCACTCATCCACGGAGCTTTACAGGGGAGGGCATCTGAGGCAGGAGATCAGGAAAGCCCTGGATAAAACAGCAGATATTATCAGGATACTTAATGAGTTCAGGGAAGAGCCCTTAACTGAGGAGTTTATTCCGTGGGCTCCGATCTGCAGGGGATGTGGGAGGATTTCAACAACAAAGGTGTATGAGAGAAACGCAGATATTTTAGGGTATAGGTGTGAAGACACGGTTGTCTCGGGAAATGAGGTTGAGGGCTGCGGCTATGAAGGAATAAGTGATATAGGTGAGGGACAGGGTAAGCTGCCTTGGAGGGTGGAGTGGGCGGCCCGCTGGAAGCATTTCAGGGTTACCTGCGAACCACTGGGGAAAGAGCACGCCAGTTCAGGGGGTTCATTCTGGACCTCCCGCAAGATATGCAAGGACGTTTTTGGGTGGGAGCCTCCAGTACCGGTTATCTATGAATTTTTAACACTGAACGGACAGAAGATCTCATCCTCCAAGGGAAACGTCGTCACGTTGAGGGACTGGCTCGACATCTGCGAACCCGAGGTCCTGAAGTATTTCATGTACAAGAGACTGATGAAGCAAAGAGATATAAACCTGAGAAATATTCCCTCTATTGTGGATGAGTATGATCGGGCAGAGGAGATCTACTTCGGAATCCATGAGGGGGATGTAACTCTCAGAAGGGGATATGAGCTGGCCCAGATAGAGGAGCCCGATAAACTAGGGGTTCCCTACACCATGTGCGCGGTATTGGCTCAGATAGTGCCTGATCTTGACATAGAGGACATATCCCGGAGGCTTAAGAGACAGGGCTACCACGTTTTCAATCAAAAAAGACTAGAGAAAAGGCTGAAGGCAGCAAGAGGATGGAACCGTAAATATGGTCCAGAGTATCTGAATTTCACCATCTCATCTAAAAAGGATTCTGAGAAGGTAAAGGAGAAACTAAGTGACAGGGAAAAAAAGGCACTGGGGGAGATAGCCTGTGAGCTGGATAAGGAACAAACACCTAAGGAGTTCCACAAGAGGATATATGAGGTATCCAGGGCTAACTCTATGGATCCCACAAGGATGTTTCAGATCATATACCAGGTCCTTATAGGCAAGGACAGGGGACCTAAGGCGGCTTCCTTCCTCCTCACCCTGGAAAAGGATTTTATCCGGGAGAGGTTCACGTGATGATTCCCAAGGAGATTGAGATGAGGAAGATGTGGATATATGAGGTTATCGTTACAACCTACTCCAACAATAAACCAAATGCTGCACCAATGGGGGTATGGACAGACGACCTCAGCTGCCTCATCCTGGAAATCTATAAGGGGTCAGAGACATGTAGGAATATCCTCAGGAACAGGGAATTCGTAGTGAATTTCACCGACGACATCCTGCTTTTTTATGGGAGTATCCACGCAAAGGATGACATGAAATACTCAAAGGCGGAGAAAGTCAATGCCCCGGTGTTGAATGATGCCCCAGGATTCCTTGAATTACGGGCCGGGGTTGTTGAGGATAGAGGAGACAGGGTAGGGATTCGTGCGGTGATAGTTAACTCCAACCTCAACGGTGAAATAAAGCTACTTAACAGGGCAGAATCCCTTGCTCTTGAGTTGCTGATCAACCATACAAAGACCCGGGTTCCCGCTATCTCCAAGGCAAGGAGAGAATCGCTTAAGGAAAGGATGAAGGATTATCTGAGAATTATAAAGAAGGTTGCTCCTGATTCAGGATATGAGGGGATGGCAGAGAATCTGGTCTGCGATTAGTCCCCAGTTATTGTTATTCTCGCACCTTCGTTGTTTGCATGAGCAGAGAATACCCTCCCGGAAATATCTCTTTCAGAGAGAAAATCTCTTACGCTGTCCTCCAGGCCCTTAACCTTATTGTCTTCGATAACCCCATAGACCGTCGGACCCCAGGAACTCTGACCTCCGCCAGGAGAGCCCTCATCCAACATAAACTCCACGATATCCCTGCATGTCCCCTCCTTGTAGATGTCTTCTTGCACATCCTTGAAGTATCTGCCCACCCTCTTATCCACCTCCATCAGGGACCTCCCAAAGCCCTCTATATCATCTTCTATTAATGAGGGAAGCATCTTCATTTGCACAAGCCTGCATACCTCTGCAGTTATCTCCGGTGGGGATGGAATCACTTTTTTAAGCGCTTTCTCCTCTCTTTCCCCGTATATCCTCCCATCCGTTTCGGGGATGGCAACCACGAAAGACCAGTGCTTGGGGAAGGGATGTCTGAAGATTACGGGGGGAGGTCCATTGTATTCCATTGATTTATGACCTCCATCGATTATGAAACCGCCATGCTCAAAACATGCTGTCCCCACCCCTGATATCTCACCTCGCTCCATTAAAGTCGCCATCTCAACCACTGAGAGACTTAACCCGTGGATATGAGATAAACAGGAGGCTACGGCGAGAGACAACTGGGTCCCGGAACCTAAACCAACATGCTGGGGAATCGTCTCCTTCAGCTCGATCTCGGCCCCTACATCTATCCTCTGGCTCTCTGAGAATTTCTCTACCAGGGATAAGACAACATCTCTGTTCTCACCCTTAACTGTTAATTCATCAGATGATCTGGCCTCAAGAATAATGGCGGGATAGGTGAGGGCAAGACCTATACCCCCATAAATCCTGCCGAGACTGCCGTTCAAATCCAAAAGTCCAAAATGGAGTCTTGACGGTGTTTCTACTCGGATGTGCATTTTATCTACCGGCTATTATTTTAATTACATCACCATTACCTAAAACATGATCCCTCCCTATTTTCTTTTTCGTCTTGCAGTCTATCGCACCAATGAATCTGTCTCCGATATCTGTATGTATCCTGTATGCTAAATCCAAGGCTGTGGAACCCGCAGGCAGTAGATAGGCATCTGGAAGAACGTTTCCCTTCGAATCCGTGAGCTTGTTCTCATTCTCCACAGGATAGACAACTATCATCTTCAACATATCAAAAACCGCAGTGTTCAGGCAACTCTGAACCCCCGTAGACTTGAACCTATCAAGCACCTTCTCCTGTATGAAATCCAGCCCCCTCCTCTGCTTTTCATCGATATCCCCTAATATTTTAAACCCACAATCACCGGGGAGATAGCTTATGAGGTTAGATTTCTCGGCCCGCCTTAAAGCCAACTCGGCATCCGCACAAGAGGGGATGATAGTATATTTCTCCTTCAGCCTGTCAAAATTGGTGTGATCTAGGTCTATCTTGTTCCCACAGACAAGGATCTGCTTTGAGCTCTCCCTTAACCTGACCGAAAAAATCCTGAGATCCTCATCACTCCACCCTGATTTACCTGCCAGACCGGATTTGTTTATTGCCTCCTTAACCTGCACATCATTAACTCCAAGCCCGGATAAATGCTCTGTTAATTCCCGTATCAGATCACTTCCGGCATATTTAATCTTCCCTGCGATCTTAGCCCAGTTCCTCCTTAAAATATCCTGGAACCAGAGATCTATCTCCTCCTCCAGAAATTTAATGTCAAATTCAGGGTCATGATCCTCTGTGGGATCACCCACCTCATCCGTCCTCCCTGCGATATCCACGACGTGGATTAAAGCATCCGCCCTCCTTAAATCATCGAGAAATTTATTCCCCAAGCCCTTACCTTTATGAGCCCCGGGAACTAAACCAGCAACATCAATAATTTTCACTGGCACAAACCTCTGTCCCCCAATGCAAAAGGAATTCTGCGGGACACAATCTAGGTTGAAATACCTGCAAGCGCATTCCACCCTAACATAACCGACGCCGAGATTAGCCTCTATCGTCGTGAAAGGAAAGCTCGCTATCTCCACATCCGACAAGGTTAACGCCTTGAAGAATGTGCTTTTGCCAACATTCGGCTTACCTACAATACCTATCTCCATTCTATCAACACATCAAGGATTTTAATGAAACCAAAAGAGCTGCGATTATGACGATTGATACAACCACAACTACGAGTAACAGTGTCGTAGGATCACTGAATATCCTGAGATAATGGACGTCTCCTGATGATGAACCTGCAACCAGATACTCTTCAGAAAGGTAGAGGGAGGTTATGTAATCCCCGGGCGTGTATTTCCAGTGATCGTCGGGTGTATACTTCCACACCAGATCCCCACCTGAACTGAAGATACATAAATCATTATCTAAACTCCCAGCCACTATATGATCTCCGCTGGTGAAGATGCTGACTATGGAACCATTGAGCCTGGCTATAAATTTACGTTCGCCGTTGATGTTGAACAGGTAAATGGAGCCGTCTCTTAAACCGGCAACTATATACCTGTCAGATGAATGAATGACACCTATCTGGTCTCTTAGTGTGGAGTTCCACAGTAATGTCCCTCCGTGGTCAAAGAGGTGGAGATGATTATTTCCTAAACCCGCTATAATATGATCATCGGATATGTAGGATGATCTGACATAGGAATTGAATTTATGGTGGGATATTAACTGTCCGCCTAGGTTTAGAATGTAGACTCCCTTATCAGATACAACAATCATGTAGTCTCTAGATATCTTCACAGATGTGACATAATCATCTGTTTTTCTCTTCCATAGCAAATCCTTGGAAGAGTCTAGGAGGTAGATGTGACCATCCCGGGTCCCAATCAAAGAGTGGGACCCTGATACATCAACCGCATTTACATACTCAGGGTAACTATCAATCTTCTCTTTCCATCTTACCTCCCCCTTCATGTTCAGACAGTAGATGCGTTTATCTCTTGTGGCGGCGATTATCTGATTCTCTGATATCTTGGCTGATATTACCCTGCCCAGTGCTTCACTATTCCAGAGCCGTTTTCCGGTATTATCAAAAAGGTAGATGAAGTTGTTGTCGGAGGCTATCAGGATATTATCTCTGAGGACGGATATTGAATTTATCTTTCCCCCTGTGGGATACTCAGACATCGGCTGCACCTGCAGGGCAATAACTGGATTTATGTTGATACAAAGATATAGAATAAAAATTATTTCAGTTATTGTTTTCATCTCGTAATTATTTAAGAATGGATTGATAAGAATATAGTATGATGGATTTAAAGGAGAGGATAGCGGAGATTGAGGAGGGAGACAAAAAGATAAATTCCTTTATCGTGTTGGATGAAGAGGGGGTAGCATGGGGGAATACAGGCAACGGGGGGAAACTCAGTGATTTCGTGATTGGAGTTAAATCCAACATATGTGTGGATGGCCTTCTAACATCCGCAGGATCAAAGACATTGGAGGATTACATAGCCCCCTATGATGCTTCGGTCATTGAAAGAATCAGATGTGAGGGGGGGAGGATAGTTGGGATGCTGAATATGGATGAGTTCGCATGCGGGTCCTCTGGCGAAACATCCTATTATGGTGCCACAGATAATCCGTCTGCTTCCGGGAGAATACCCGGGGGTTCCTCAAGCGGATCTGCAGCCTCCGTTGCGGCAGGATTTGTTGATGTTGCATTGGGCAGTGATACCGGGGGGTCGATAAGAAACCCTGCCTCACACTGCGGGGTGGTTAGTTTCAAGCCCACCTACGGGCTGGTCTCAAGATATGGTTTGATAGATATGGCCATGTCTCTGGATCAGATAGGTCCCATAGCAAGAGACGTTGATGGATTGATCACGATGCTTGAGGTGATAGCGGGATACGACAGGCGGGATGAGACATCTCTGTCCATGGACAGCAGATTTTATGAATTTGGTGGTAACCTGGATTCGGATCTGCGGGGAAAGAAGCTGGGGTATGCGGATGAATTCGACGGGTTGATTCAGGATAACAGCATACGGAAGGCGGTTCACAGGTCGTTGGATGGGTTAAGCTCAGGGGGCGCTGAGATAGTGGATGTTAATCTCCCCAACCTGGAGATAGCCCTGCCAACGTATTACCTGAATATGTATGTGGAGTTTTTCTCGGCAACAAGGAAATATGATGGCAGGAGATACGGCCATAGGATAGAGGAGGTCTGCGGGGAGGAGGTCATGCGAAGAATTCTTCTCGGCAGCTATATCAGCCAGAAGGAATACTCAGGTAAGTATTACAGGAAGGCATTGCAGGCCAGGTCTCTGATAAGAAGGGAGCTCTCAGATGCCCTTAAGGGCGTGGATGTTCTTATTGGGCCCACAGTCCCCAAGCTCCCCCATAAGCTGGGGACGGAGATTAAGGATCCTAGGGTGATGTATGCCTATGACATATTCACTGTCCTGGCTAATCTGGCTGGCATCCCGGCAGGAACAGTTCCGGCAGGTAAAGCCGGTGGCATCCCTACAGGACTGCAGGTGATGGGCAGAGCCCTGGAGGACCAGAAGGTACTTGATGTGATGGCTGGTTTTGAGAAGATTTTTTAGATACCTATCGGTGGATGTGTCTGCTATTGAGAGCCGTCTTTAGTAGTGGTGCTGACAAAAGCAGGGCGAGAATGATTTCCGTGCCGCTTGCCCCGGATAAAATAAAATATGCTGCAGACACTATCGCCCCCACACCAACCAGGCTTGTAAGTTTCCCACTCAACCACCCATACATCATCGAAAACACCCCTAAGACGGATGTTGTGAGGAATATGATGGCGAGTGCACGTCCAACTTCTTCCGTGAACTTCCCCATCCCGTATGAGTGTTGTATCACCCCAAGCTCCCCGAATATTATACTCCAGTCGTGTGTTTGCTCTGTCATATCACCGTATCTTCCCGTCAAGGCCCCTGCAAAAGAAGTCATCCCGTACGGGTGTCCTGCAGACTGCATGTATACCCCATTATATTGTATGCTCATCCCGGCGCACATAATGAGGATACATCCTCCAAGATAAATCTCTTTTCTCGTGAAGCATATTAAGGCCGGAACCGCTGTGAACAGCATTTCATTCAACATTCCGCCGAATGCACACAGTAATCTGCTGCCCAGAAGACACCAGAATCCATGACCTGCCTCATGAACCCAGATTATAACCATCCAGTAGAAGAAATTCATCGGCAGATGCAGTAGGATGGCAAATAATACGGGGACTACAAAGCTCAGGAAAAGTATGCCGTTCAACAGCTTGTATTCCTCCTGATAACCTCTGCCTTTAGTTTTACTTGGATACCTAACCGAGCGCAGGTTTTTATGGATCTCGACGGATTTTATAGCATACATATCATGGTCTATAACTCCCTCCGCCAGATCACCTCTTAAACTCAACAACTCAGCTAAGAGTCTTTCTTTCTCCCTGCCCTCATATGTTTTCTTCTTCAGGGCCTTGATTTTATCTGAAATTAATTTGTGTTTCTTTTTGAATTCAACTCTACTGATCCTGTTATCCTGGTATGCAAGCTTCAGCTTCTCATCCATTACTATGAGTTTCCTTGTTTTCCCCTTGATTTTCTTTGACATCATCTTCTCAGCTGCCCTTATTATCTTTCATCTTCGAGCTCTAAAAGTGTTCAGTGAAACATAAAGTATAAATAGCCTTGTGTGCTATCCCACCTGATTACTTACACTTTTGATTTTAAGTGTAGATAAGTATGAGGTGGGTTAGTATGAAGCTTTCAGTAGACAAAAGGTTTTGGATTATCAAAAGACGCTTGCAGGGTGCAAGTGTTGTTTTTATCTGCCAGCAGGCAGGTATCAGTAGAGACACGTTTTACCGTTACTGGTGTAGGTTCCAGTGTGAAGGATGGTCTGGGAATAAAATCCCTCGACCTCAGACAATCCATCGGACATCGCGAGAAACTGTTGACTATGTCCTCAAAGTGCGTGAAAACAGGGGCTGGGGACCCAACAGGATTGAAGGCCACATAAAGCGCGATAAACCAGAAGGTGTTGAACTCGTAGGCCACAGCACGGTCTATCGGATCATCTGCCAGGCCGGCCTGAATAAACCCTTAGAAGAGCCTCGCAAG
>CBFCYF010000058.1:0-11156 GCA_965602195.1 uncultured archaeon
CACCCACATCAGTACAACAAGAAGTTTATTGTTCATGAAGAATCCATAACTCTTCCTTAAACCATCAATTGCCCCCAGATTACTTATGACTATCGCAAATGGCACTACAGCAAAAACGATCGCTATAAGTGTTGCTAATAAAGTAAAAAAACTGCTTCCAAGATCTATAAAAGCTCTCCCAACAAATGGCACTTCAATTGTAATCTCAATAAGAAGCGGAAGGCCCACCAATACCAATACAAGTATGATAGTAGACAGGGATATAATAAACTCTGCCAAAAACAAACCCAAAAAATTTCTTTTACCGAAATCTATCATCTCATCTAATGATGTCTTCCTGGTTTCTATTGCTGCCTTAGACATTCCAACGGCTCCTGCAAGGAAGAAGGATGAGGATAATAGGCAGAGTAATAGGACAACCAGAAGAAGTATTATGTCCAGTAACAATAATTGGGGATTTATGAGGTTAAGGGCGTAATCAACTATATTACCATATCCCGGGCGGAAGGGTTGGGATATTTCAAGGATATTGGGATGCAGGGGATTCAGAAACAGTACTATAACAACCGAAAAAGAGACAAGTAAGAGCAATTGGACTATTTTATCAAATAAGAAGGGTAATGCAATGTTCAGGTTATTCCTCCACACCTGAAATCCATTGCTCAGTATACTCTCAAGATCCTCGGTCATGGTGTTTATTTGATTTCCAGGGTTTATAAGCTTTGTGGATGAATTAACTCACCCAGATAAAAGCGATTCTGTTCTTATATTCTTATTATGTCTGTAAAATCTATGAAACCCATATACCTTGGGATATTTCTGATATCGATATCCTCCCTGCTCCTGCAAATCACTTTAACCAGGGTTTTCTCTATCTCACAGTACTACCACTTCGCCTTCATGGTTGTGAGTATCGCGTTTCTGGGATTTGGGGCCAGCGGAACCTTTCTTGCGATAAAAAAATCCCTTCTGGAGAAAGACATCTCCAAACTCCTGACTGTGGTGGCATTCCTCTATGCAGTAAGCATACCTGTATCGTTTCTCATAACCCAGAGGATACCATTTGATCCCTACAGGGTAACGTGGGATACAAACCAGCTGCTGTATATTGGCCTCTATTACTTGCTGCTGTCAACACCATTCTTCCTATCCGGGCTATGCATAGGTCTGGTGATGGTGAAGATGGTTGAGAGGGTGGATAGGATATACTTCTTCAATCTCCTTGGATCAGGTCTTGGAGCATTATTAATAGTGGGATTATCCCTTATTTACACAGGACCTGCGGTTATTGTCTCTGCCTCACTTTTGGGTCTTTTATCCTCCGTCTCATTCAGCATCGGATGCTCTAAGAGGATCCCAGCTATTTTAATTCTAACAACAATTGTGGCGGTATTTTCAATGTCAGGTACCTGCGGATGTCTCGATATCACTATAAGCCCATATAAGGCCCTGAGTAGAGAGCTGAATTACCCTAATGCGACCATCGTGGCAACGGAGTGGAATCCCACATCAAGAGTCGACGTAATTTCAAGTAAAGGGATAAGATATGCTCCAGGATTGAGTACCGAGTACAGGGGGGTATTGCCGCCACAACTGGGGGTTACTATAGATGGGAACTCCCTCAACGCCATAACAGAATTTCATGGTAATCTCACAGAGATAAGATTTGTAGACTATACCCCTCCAAGCGCCCCCTATAAGCTGAAAGGTAAGGAGAAAGTACTGGTAATTAATCCCAGGGGGGGTTTTGATGTTCTGGTTGCAATCTATAATAATGCTTCTGCCATTGATGTGGCAGAGGTAAATCCTGCCTTCATTTCCCTGGGAAATAAATTCAGAAACTTTTCCGGGGATATCTATAATGAGGACAGGGTAAGGGTTGAGATAGAAGAAGGGAGAGGCTTTATCAGAAACTCAGGGGACAGGTATCACCTGATAGTTATCTCATTAACAGATGATTTGATGACGAGCTCTACCGGCTTGTATGGTATGTCAGAGGATTACATCTTCACAGTGGAGGCATTTGAGGATTACTACACACATCTGGAGGATAAGGGGGTATTGTCTGTCACCAGATGGCTTCAGTATCCCCCCAAAGAAGCTCCCAGGGTGGTATCGCTGGCGGTAGCCGCCCTCGAAAATCAGGGGGTCATGCATCCCGAGAAACACATCATCGTTGTTAGGAGCCTGTTCACCTCCACACTGCTACTTCAGAGAGGGGAATTCACAGGTGAAGAAATCAATATCATAAAGGATTACTGTAGGGAAAGGAGGTTTGATCTCGTGTATTATCCGGGGATCTCAGATTCTGAGGTGAACATATATAATCGATTCCCAGAGCCCATCCATCATCAACTAATTAGTGGGGTAATCCTAGGTGACAGGGATAGGGTTTATAGTGAATATCTATTTGATATATCCCCAACACATGATGATCGGCCTTTTTTCTTCAACTTTTTCAGGATAGATAAATTTATTCCATTATATGAGAGCATGGGCAAAAAATGGGAGCCCTTCTTTGAGGGAGGTTTCCTCAGCCTGGTTGTATTTATACAGGCCTTGGTTTTAACCACTCTACTTATTGTCTTACCTCTCTATTCCCACAGGAAAATAAGAGGTAGAGTCGCAGGGAAACCGCTTTTGTTGTATTTCTTCTTCCTGGGCATCGGATATATGTTTATTGAGATCTCCATGATTCAGAAGTTCATCCTGTTTTTAGGTCATCCCCTATACTCCATCTCAATTGTTATCACATCCCTTCTGATTTCCTCTGGTTTCGGAAGCCTTGCGTCCGGCAGATTAAAGACACGTTACTTAAAGAAGGTGATACCTATTCTGAGCACCGTCACCTTCCTTTATATCATAATCCTGCCTTCAGTGTTCCATTTTTTCCTTGGGCAGAGCATATGGGTGAAGGGATTCATGTCATTTATTCTGTTGATTTTACCGGGGTTCCTGATGGGAGTGCCTTTCCCCACAGGGATGAGAGTTACTGAGAGATTCAACAGGGAACTGATTCCGTGGGCGTGGTGCTCTAATCTCTGCTCCTCCGTCCTTGGGTCTATAATCGCTGCAATAATAGCCCTGTATCTCGGGTTTTCTTTCGTGTTGCTGATGGCGTGTGTCGTCTATCTCATAGCCTTGGCTTCAATATTAAGATATCTTTAAGTCTTCTGTGCCTTTCCGGTCATGGGAACAAATCTGACGCCGAGTATATATTCTGTCTTAAGGGAATTATTCACTTTCGTAGCCAGGGTGAGGGTTTGATGGTATTTGGTGCTTCCCAGGGGTATGATCAGTCTACCTCCCTCACTTAACTGCTCTATTAATGGTGGAGGTATATGGGTGGCTGCACAGGTAACGATCACGGCATCGAACGGAGCATACTCTTCCCAGCCAAAATAGCCGTCCCCGCTCTTTACATTAACCCTGTATGCGTTAGCGGCCAGGGTTTTATTCGCCTTCTTTGCCAGCTCATCTATGATCTCTATAGAGTAGGTCTCATCCACTAATTCACAGAGAATTGCCGCCTGATATCCTGAGCCGGTCCCAACCTCAAGTACCCGATCTGAATCCTCAAGCTTAAGTGATTGAGTCATGAGAGCGACGACATAGGGTTGGGAGATGGTCTGCCCGTAGCCTATTGGCAGAGGGTGGTCGGCATATGCCTGATCCTGCAGATCCTCACCGACAAATCTGTGTCTCGGTACCTTTCCCATTGCAGCCAAGACCCGCCCGTCATCGATGTCTCTTCCCTTGAGATCATATTCCACCATCCTCTGCCTCGCTTTAATCATGGAAGAATCATCAGATAGAGAGGTTGTTACAATGCTTGTATAATCTTTTGTATCCCCGTCTCCCCCCCCTATACAGCAACAGAGCGGCAGGATAAATAGGAGCAACAATGAGAGTTTGGTTTTCATCACTAGAGTATGCGTATTATTACAAAATAAGCCGTGTATTATCATTAAATTTATTGCATCATTCTAAATCTCTATTATGCGTATTTTGTTGATACACTCAGATTATATCAAATTTGAGGTAAAGAAAAAAGCCCTGAAGAATGCCGAAGAGCCGGAAAGCCCCACGGGGGAGGCAGATAACGTCCTGGTTGCTTTCATCGCCGCAGAGAAGATAGATGAGAAGAACCCTGATTCTGTTGTTAATCAACTGGTGGAGGAAATCACAGACACTGTAAGGAAGGTAGGTGCCAACTCCATAGTATTGTACCCGTACGCCCACCTCTCAAGCTCCCTGAGCTCCCCTGACAGTGCGAGAGGAATTCTCGACTCCGCCTATGACAGACTGAAGGACAACTACAATGTGCTGAAGGCACCCTTCGGCTGGTATAAGCTCTTTGAGATCAGATGTAAGGGCCACCCCCTCTCTGAGTTATCCAGAACCATAGTCCCAGAGGGCGAAAAAGATGAGGAGAGGGAATCGGAGGCGTTGAAGACAGAGAAAAAACTGAAATCCAGGTGGTATATCCTTGATCTTGGAGGGGATCTGATTCCCGTGGACGACTTCAACTTCGGATCCCACCCAAACCTGAAGAAATTTGTGGAATACGAGATATCCGGAACGAGAAAGGTCAGGGAGGAGCCCCCTCATGTAAAATATATGCGGGCTCATGAGATAGCAGACTATGAGCCTGGATCGGATCCCGGGAATCTGAGGTGGTATCCTAAGGGTTCCCTGATAAAGAGACTGCTGGAGGAACACGTATCAGATATTGTTGCAGAAAGCGGGGGGATGCAGGTCGAAACCCCAATAATGTATGATCTTGGCCATCCCAGACTATCCGAGTACCTCAATAGATTCCCTGCAAGGCAATACACCCTGAAATCAGGAGGCAGGGAATACTTCCTGAGATTTGCAGCATGCTTCGGACAATACCTGATGAAGCACGATATGGTCATCTCCCACAGGAATCTCCCCCTGAAACTCTATGAGCTGTCACACTACAGTTTCAGACGAGAGCAGCGGGGTGAGTTGGTGGGACTTAGGAGACTCAGGGCATTTACCATGCCGGATATGCATACACTGACAAGAGACATGGGTGAGGCGACGGAGGAATTTCTGAAACAATATAAACTATCTCTTAAGTGGATGAATGATCTTCAGCTGGATTACGAGGTGGGGGTAAGGTTGGTTGAGGACTTCCATAGGAATAACAAGGATTTTGTAGGGAAACTGGTGGAGACTGTTGGAAAACCCGTGCTCGTGGAGATGTGGGATGAGCGCCCATTCTACTTTGTAATGAAGTTCGAGTTTAATGTGGTTGATGCCCTGAGCAAGGCATCAGCCCTCGCAACGGTGCAGATAGACATAGAGAACACAAAGAGATTTGACATTACATACACAGATGAAACAGGTGAAAAGAAGAATCCATTGATGTTGCACGCCAGCATCTCCGGGAGCATAGACAGGAACGTCTATGCCCTGCTGGAAAAAGCATATTTAGATCAAAAGAAGGGCAGGAAACCTATGCTCCCACTCTGGCTGTCTCCAACCCAAATCAGATTAATTCCGGTTTCAGATAAGTTCATAGAGATGGCAGAAGATATCTCAGAGAGATTCGATAAAGAGGGCATCAGGGTTGATATCGACGACAGGAGCGAGAGCATGGGAAAGAAAATAAGGAATGCAGAGAAAGAGTGGGTTCCCAGGATTATCGTGGTAGGTGGAAGGGAAAAGGAAAGTAACCGGTTTATTGTCAGGGTAAGGGAGAGTGGAGGGCAGAAGGAGATGTCTCTTGAGGAGATAATTGATGAGGTGAAAGAAAAAATAATGCATTATCCCTTTAAACCTCTGCCTCTTCCGAAACTAATTTCAAAGAGACCGATATTTGTTTGATTATACAATAGAAGATGATCGGCATAGGCGGTATATGGGGCGATATTAAAAATGATCCCAGGATAAGGGATGTTAAATTCACCTCCGAGTTTTTAGATGATGTGAGCAGCACACTGGAGGAAAGAGGATTCCATGAGACCAAGCTTTTTCTCTGGGATAACACACACAAGGAGGATCTGAGATACCAGTCTGAGGCTCTTATCTTCCTGATCGGAAAAATGGAGAGACTTGAGAGAATCAAGAGAGATAGAAGCATAGCCACATATCTCCTACGGGAAATGGCGATAATGAAAGCCATAGAGAAATAAAAATGACTTTGGAATTAAGTAAGAAACTGGCGGGGGAAAAAGCAGTAGATTTCGTTGAGGACGGCAATGTTGTAGGATTAGGTACCGGATCCACCACAGAATATTTTATAAAGAAACTAGCTCAGCGTATCAGTGACAAGGGTCTTGATATAATCGGAATACCCACCTCCAAGAAAACAGAGAGACTCGCCCGAAAGTTAGGGATTAGGCTGTCATCCCTGAATGAATACCCGGAGATAGATGTGGATATCGATGGAGCAGATGAGGTAGACGGGGATTTCAATCTGATAAAAGGGGGGGGAGGCGCCCACACCAGAGAGAAGATAGTAGCGAATGCCTCCAGGAAATTCATTGTGGTTGTAGATCACAGCAAGAAGGTGGAGAGACTTGGACATTTTCCGGTGCCAGTGGAGGTTTTCCGATTCTGTGAGAAATTCGTTGAGATAGAACTGGGAAAACTAGGCGGTATCCCGACCTTAAGAAAAGGATTCAAAACAGATGAAGGTAATTTAGTCATTGATACGAGATTTAATATGGATGAACCTTCTATCCTTGAGGATAGGATAAATCAGATCCCGGGGGTTATAGATAACGGTATTTTCTCTAAGAGAAGACCTGAGAGGGTTGTGGTAGGTTATATAGATGAGGTGAAGATTCTGGAAAAATGAAAAACAAGGATATGGAAGGGGAAGTGCAAGGCCTCTTAGTTGAGGCGGAAAACTATAAAAGACATATGGATGGTCTCTCCGCTCAGATTCAGATGATGGAGAGCGTGAAAGTAGAGCTGAATTCCTCCAGGAAGGCATTGAGCTACATAAAGCAAGAGAAGCCGGGAACTGAGATACTAGTCCCATTAGGCTATAATTCCTTCATAAGATCGGAGTTGAAGGATACTGAAAAGGTTCTGATTGGTGTGGGCGGGGGCATAGCCACTGAGAGGAGTATAGATGAGGCGGAGAAGATTCTGGAAAAGAGAGATGAAAACCTTAACAACACCCTCAGAAGACTACAAGAGAATCTTGTTGAGGCATCTAATAAACTAAACAGTCTGGAGGGGAGATACAGGCAGTTGATGCAGGCAACAGCACACAAGTAGAGAAAATGTTTCGATCTCTGAGGAAAAGACTCGATTCTTTTATCGGTAGAACCGAGGAAACAGTCAACAAGAAAATTGAGCTGACTAAGACAACCAGGATTAAGAGCATTGTCAGCAACAAGATAAGATTATCTGAGGGTGATCTGGAGGGGATCCTGTGGAACCTGCAGATGGATTTGATACGGAGCGACGTTGCTATAGAAACCGCCGAGGAAATTCTTTCGAATCTAAGAGAGAGGCTTCTAGACCGGGAGATAATAAAGGATAAGCTGGATGAATTCATCAGAGGATCTCTGAGGGAGGCTTTATTGGAGATTATAACCCCGCAGGAGGATATTGATTTCCTTGAATTTATCAGCGAATGTGAGAAGCCCTGTAAATTAATTTTTGTGGGGGTGAATGGTACGGGGAAAACAACCACTATCGCCAAGGTCGCCCATTATCTGATGAGGAATAATCTGTCTGTTGTCTTGGCGGCGGGAGATACCTTCAGGGCAGGAGCCATAGAGCAGATAAGCAGGCATGCCCAGAATCTGGGAGTTAACACCATAAAGCACCAGAAGGGTGCGGATGCAGCTGCAGTCATCTATGATGCAATAGAGCATGCGAGATCTAAGGGGATAGATGTGGTTCTCGCAGATACTGCGGGGAGAATGCAGACCAACATTAATTTGATGGATGAGTTAAGGAAGATCATACGGGTGAATAAACCTCATCTGAGCATCTTTGTGGGAGATGCGCTGACTGGAAACGACGCCGTAGATCAGGCTAAAAAGTTTAATGATGCTGTTGGGGTTGATGCCATTATCCTGACGAAGATGGATGCAGATGCTAAGGGCGGATCGGCCTTATCCATCGTAAATGAAACCAGAAGACCTATTATTTTCATGGGAACCGGACAGGGTCTGGAGGATCTGAAGGAGTTTGACAGGGAATGGTTTGTGGCAGAAATCATAGGGGGATCATGATCCTCCCATCACCCGATTATCTTAACTCCGGGTAGACTGATAGTCCCTGCTAGGGGATAGACAGAAATCGCCTCCGGTGGTGTAATCAGTTCCTCTCATCTTCAGTATCTCCAAGCACTTCTTACGGGAGCTCTCCATCTCTCTGTAGGTGAAGATGATTATGCCATCTGATAGATACTCCTCACTCAGTTTTGACGCATGAGGGTCTAATTTTGAGAAAAATCGGGGGAATAAACTTGCAGGGTATGTTATTTTTAACGTCTCTAGTCTCCCAGAGTATCTTTTGTTGTTTTTCTTGTGCGGGATAAAACTGCTTGCCTTACCTCCCACCACTTGGCGGGTAGGAAAAACGCGTCCAGGATCCCTTTCTCTTCCTCCTCGATATAACTTAACATGTTCTGGACTCCTATCATGCCTTTTTTTTCTGTGATAATGGGTTTTTTGGGGTTTCCAACAAACAAGCCTCCGGAGGGATTTGAACCCTCGACTTACTGGTTACAAGCCAGTCGCTCTGCCAGGCTGAGCCACGGAGGCGGATCATATTATATCATATAATATGTTCAATGATAAATTTGCTTTGTCCAGTGCTGCTAGGCGACTGAGTCAACCCCCCTCTCCTTGTTGAATTTCCAGAGGAAATTCCTTTCGTTTGGTCAAGGTTTTCTTTCTAAGAAAAGCTTGAGTTGGGGCCGCCGAGATTCGAACTCGGGTTACCAGCGCCCCGGGCTGGAAGGATGCCAAGCTACCCTACGGCCCCGGAGGATAGATTATATGGATTATGGATTAAAACTTATTATAGATTCCCTCCAGTCTCTCCAGGGGAACCCTGGTAAGGAAGTGTTTTTCGGATCCAATCCCTCTCTCCTTACAGAGTCGGTAGGCTGTGTAGGCGGCAACCAGATCCTGTATGATCAATCCGGTGGAGTCGAATACCGTGATTTCCTCATCACTTGACCTTCCCTTTTTTCTTCCAACGACTATGTCTCCGAGAGATGCGTGAATGTCATCCTTTGATATTATCCCCTTCTCCAATGGAACATTTATTTCACCGCTGTGGGATGCCTGACTCCAGTCGTCTATCACGATCTTGGCTTTTTTCAGAATCTCCGGGTCCAGCTCCTCTTTACCCCTAGCATCCGCCCCGATGGCGTTTATATGGATTCCGTCGGGGATTATTTCTTCAGGTACTATCGGTGTCCTGCTGGGGGTTACCGTAGCTAATATATCTGCATCCTCCACTGCTTTCCCTAGACTGGATGCGATGCAGTTTCCGATACCGTATTTATCCGCCATTTCCTTGGCGAATTTCTCTGCCTTCTCTCGGTTTATATCATATACCTTGACGTGCTCTATATCCCTGACTTGGAGTAGACACTTTAGTTGTGTCTTCGCCTGCCTTCCCGCTCCTATTATGGCGACATTTGATGCATCTTTTCGTGAGAGATATTTTGCTGCAACCGCTCCTGCTGCTCCGGTCCTCATATCTGTGATATATGAGCCATCCATGTCTGCTAGTTCAATGGCTGTTTCGGGGTCATTGAGGAGGATTTTTGCCATTACTGTTGGGAGGCCTTTTTGGGGGTTTTGGGGGTGGACGTTCACCCACTTCAGTCCGCAGATGCTTCTTCCGTTAAGGCCTCTGACTTCGCCATACATTGCCCTGAAGTCTCCTTTCGGGAGATCTAGGTATGCCTTCGGCGGCATATTAACTCTGCCTTCCCCGTAGGCCCTGAATGCTTCTTCCACTGCCTCAACTACTTTCTCTGTATCTAAAACTGTTTTTATCTCTTCTTCCGTTAATATCAAGCTCATTTTAGAGAATATTCAGTTCCCCCAAATTGTTTCACAGTTTTTAGGATAGTAAAATCGTTTTTTTGTGGTTTTGTGTTGCATCATCTGGTTTTATCTATCGACAGCATTTAATGGGTTTTGATTTAGTATGTGTGACTAAGCGACTGAAGGAAGCGCATGTCACACCTTTGCTCAAGCTTTATTAAAGCTTGGAATGGACCCGTCGGGATTTGAACCCGAGGCCTCCCGCATGCCAAGCGGACGATCTACCGAGCTGATCTACGGGCCCGTCATCCATAGATTATTATCTTTAGGTTTTCAGTATTAAATTTCCTTAATCCTTGAGGGGTGTGGGAGGAAATCCAGAAGAGCGACTTTGAGTGTTTGTGGTGTGGGGGACTTTGTTTCCGCGGCTTCTAAAGAGGGGGGGTTTTAGATAATACATGATGTCATTTATATTCTCGTGCATAAATTTTTAATCATCGGTGGCGGGGGGAGGGATGAAATTAAGAACTCAGGGAGGGATGTCTAAGAGGAAGGCTAAAGTAGATCATCTTATTAATTGGTATTTTGGAAATTTTTGTGCAGGATGCGGGTTTATCGACATGGAGGATAAAAAGTACGGCAGGGACTGCTACGATAAACTGCATTTATTGAAGGAACTCCTTCCGGAGGAGATGACGCACAAGGAATTCATCAATTTTGTGAGGAATGGAACAACATTTTGCAGACCAATTCCAAGGAAATTTCATGAATGTCCGATCTGCAGGGCTCTGGGGGTTTCGCAACGAAAAGGGTAGATGTGAATGAAAAAAGGGGATGCTAGAATTGGGATTGCCGTCTATGCTCGGGATGAATGGGGGATATTGCAGGAAAACTCTACCGATCTGAAATCTGAGAGCTATGAGGAATGGATGGAGGTAACGGAAAGGATTAAGAAGGGGTTGAGGGAGGACGGCTGCGATCCAATTGACGTCCCGGTCAACGTGAAAGATATACAACTTTATTTCGATGAAGGGGGCCTGAAGAATAACGGCAGAGATAGGAGCAGATATGTCGCTCTGAAGTTGAAGGAGAGGGAGTAGAGATGGAATTAAATGATATCTTCAGTCAAAAGATAATTCAACGGGGTTATGA
>CBFCYF010000059.1:0-11101 GCA_965602195.1 uncultured archaeon
AGGGCAACGGACAATGATGAAGGCATCAGCGAGGATGTGATCGAGGATATAAAAAACATTGAAGGTGTTACTGAGGTAATACCCGTAGGGGAATACATGATAACACGGGGGAAGAGAAGTTTCAGGGGTATGATGGGCAGCAAAATAATGGGGGGTTCAACAGGGGTGGGAAGTACAATAACCTTCACTGCCCTAAATCCCGAAGACCAGGACTATCTTATAGGTGAAGCGATCATTGTCTGGGAAGGCAGGAAACTTGAGGACTCTGACGGCGGGGAACTTGTCGTGCTTTTAGGATCGTCTGTGGCTGAAGTGCAGTTCCTGAACCTCGGCGATGAAATAGAGTATGAACGAAAAGAAGATGACAAAACCGAAAGCTTTTATTTCCAGGTGATAGGCATACTTGAGGAAACAGGCGATAATAGTATAGATGGTGCCACATACGTTCCCCTCAGGACCATGCAGGAACTGGAAGACGATGAAACAATAACTCAATTAAAAGTCAAAATCGAAGACATCGAGAATGCAGAGGAAATCACTCAGAACATAAACGATTACTCAGATGACCTCAAGGCATTTTCCCTTCTTTCAATGGTAAGGCAGATGGAGGAGATGCTTGGGACCATACAACTGGCAGTTTACGGCATCGCAGCCATATCTGTCATAGTGGGAGGTATTGGGATAATGAATACGATGATAATGTCTGTGATGGAGCGGCGAAGAGAGATAGGTGTCATGAAAGCTATAGGAGCAACAACAACCATGGTTCTCACCCAGGTACTTGAGGAATCAGCGTTTCTGAGCCTGATAGGGGGATTTGTCGGGTTAATGCTTGGCTACGGATCAACAATAATCATAAACCAGTATATGACGACAATAATGACCCCTGAACTTGTTGCCATGGGTTTTGGCTTTTCGCTGGTTCTTGGTATGGGGGCAGGTCTATACCCTGCGTGGGCTGCGTCACAGTTAGACCCAATAGAGGTGTTACGGTATGAGTAACGGCGAAATACACTGTGAAAACCTGGTGAAAACCTACAACCTGGGGCACCCTAACGAGTTCACAGCACTAAAGAACATCAACCTCACAATAAAAGAGGGAGAATATGTGGGTATCATGGGCCCATCGGGGTCGGGTAAATCAACGCTTCTGAACCTCATCAGTTGCCTTGACTCACCCACTGAAGGAGAAGTCTACATCGAGGGAGTGGGCATAAGCACATTAAACGGGTTTGAGAAAGCACGGCTTAGGAGGGAGAAACTGGGTTTCGTGTTCCAGCAATTCAACCTGATTCCCAGCATGACCTCATTTGAGAATATCGAACTACCCATGCGATTCAAGGGAACACCCAGAAAAGAAAGACAAAAAAGAGTTAAAGAACTACTTGCCCTTGTGGAACTTGAGGGTAAAGAAGAGAACAAGCCACCCGAGTTAAGCGGCGGCGAACAACAGAGGGTTGCAATCGCACGGGGACTTGCCAACGACCCGAAAATCATCCTGGCAGATGAACCTACAGGAAACCTCGACACAGAAACAGGCAAAAAAATAATGGAATTGCTGATGAGACTCAACAAGGAAGAAAACAAGACACTTATAGTAGTAACCCACGACCTTAACATAGCAGAAAAAGCCAACAGTTTAATAAAAATACGTGATGGGAGGAGAATATAAAGGTTACTCTGGAATAAATTTTTTTCCGCGTTTCTTCAGGTGGTAGGTGTGTGCGAAACGATGGGCCTCATCACGGATCTCCCTAAGGAGCAGGAGGCCGGGATGGTTTTTAGGAAACCTTAGGGGTTTAGGTAGATGAGGCATGTAGATTTCCTCAAATTTCTTTGCAATAGATATCGCTGGAATTCCGGGGGGGGTGTGCTTAATGCAGGCATTCAGTTGTGCTTTTCCTCCATCTAAAAGAACCAGGTCAGGAATTTTCCATTCATGGTGTCTGAATCTGCGCCTGACCATCTCCGTCATGTTTTCAGGATCATTTTGCAGTTCGGCTCCGCACTTAGATCCGATACCTCTGATCTTAAACCTCCGGTATTCCTTCTTATCTGCCTTCCCTCCGGTGAAAACAACCATGCCTCCAACCGTGTGTTTGTCCCCCAGATTGCTGATATCATATCCTTCTATGCGGTAAGGGACACCTGCCAACCCAAGGGCATTCTTCAGAGACTCAAGCCTGCCTACACACATATCCTTCTTTTCGAATTCCTCTTGTATTATCTGGTGTATGCTGTTTTCTACCGCCATCTCTGTGAGCTTTCGCTTCTGACCCCGCATTGCCTGTGAAATACTTATCTTCGCACCGGCGGACGTAATACTGCTTAATGCCCCCTCAAGAAGTTCCCTGTCTTCAGGCTCGGTTGACGTGTAAATGCGTTTGGGGATAAGGTCTCCGGTAGTGTAATGCTGTTTGATGAATGCCTTCATTGATTCTCCCGGCTTTTGGGAATATTCCCCGGTCAAGGGATAGTGAAGCACTGCAACGACCCTGCGGTTGCGTATCTTGAGCTGTGTTATGTTTGATTTTCCCATGTGACAAGCGTAGCCCAAAATATCCATATCCTCAAGCTTGGCAGAGGATACATCCTGTCTTTTTGAGAGTGAATCTATCGCAAGGAGTGTTTCCCGGATCTCAGATGCCTTCTCGTATTCCATCTCCGAGCTGAGGGATTTTATCTCATTCAGCAGGTCCTTTTTTACCTTCCCGTATTCCCCGCAAAGAAACCTGCATGCCTGCAGCACCCTCCCAGAATATTCCCGCTCTCCCATCACACAACAGGGTGCAGCGCATTTTCCCATATCGTAGTTAATGCATGGCCGCTTTACTTTTTTGGGGTTGTACTTGCACTGCCTTAATCCGAAAAGCTCCCCGACTACCCTCACGACCTTTTTCACAGAACCTGGATCAGTATACGGGCCGAAGTATCTTGAGCCGTCTAATTCGACACGTCTTACTATCTCTATTTTCGGGCACTTCTCTTTGACAGTGACCCTTATGTAAGGATACCTTTTGTCGTCTTTCAACCTTACGTTGTATCTCGGCTGGTTTTGCTTTATGAGGGCATCTTCAAGTATCAATGCCTCGGTTCCTGTTTTGGTTATGATTGTCTCGATGGTTTCGGCGTTTTCAAGGAGTTTCCGGGTTTTGTAGTCCTGTTGGTTCAGGTAGTTTTTAAGTCGGCCTCTTAGGTTTTCAGCTTTTCCGACGTAGAGTATTTTACCTTCCTTGTTTTTCCAGAGGTATACCCCGGGTTTTTGAGGGGAGGTGTTTATTGAGTTTCTGATTTTGTTTTTCATGATTTTATCGTTTATGATTCTATCGCTCAGATTACTTTTTTCAGGAATTGCCCGGTGTAGCTTTTCTTTATTTTCGCAATCTCCTCCGGCGTCCCCAACCCCACAACATAGCCTCCCTTATCCCCTCCCTCAGGCCCCAGATCAATTATATGGTCCGCAGTCTTCAGCACATCAAGATTATGTTCTATCACCATAACAGTATTCCCTTTTCCAACAAGCCTGTTCAGCACATCCAGTAGCTTTTTCACATCATGAACATGAAGCCCTGTCGTCGGCTCATCAAGTAGATAAACGGTCCTTCCCGTATTTATCTTTGAAAGCTCAAGTGTCAGCTTTATCCTCTGTGCCTCACCCCCCGACAGTGTCGTTGCGGGCTGACCCAGTTTTAAATACCCCAGACCAACGTCAGATAACAGCTTGAGTTTCCTTTTGATTTTCGGGATATTCTCAAAGAATTCAAGCGCCTCATCAACCGTCATGTCCAAAACGTCCGAGATGCTCCTGCCCCTGTATTTTACCTCAAGCGTTTCGGGGTTGTAGCGTTTTCCCCCACACTCACCGCAGGTAATGTAAACGTCGGGGAGGAAATTCATCTCAATTTTTATAATCCCTTCCCCCGTGCATTTCTCACACCTTCCCCCGGGCACGTTGAAACTGAAACGGCCGATCTTGTACCCCCGAAGTTTCGACTCATGAATTCCCCCGTATAATTCCCTGATCGGGGTGAACAGGTTCGTATACGTTGCGGGATTGCTTCTCGGTGTCCTCCCGATTGGTGACTGGTCGATGACCACCACCTTGTCGACGTTTTCAAGGCCAGTTATGTCCTCGTGTTTTCCCGGCCTCCGGCGGCTCCTGTAGAATCTCCTCATCAATGCCTTAGCAAGCGTGTCGTTTAGAAGGGTGCTTTTGCCGGACCCTGAAACACCGGATATGCATATAAATTTTCCAAGAGGGAATTTAACATCAATTCCCTTCAGATTATGCTCTCGGGCTCCAAGTATCTCGATCGCCTGGCCACTTCCCCCGCGTCTTTTTCCCGGGATTTCTATTTCAAGGTCACCTCTCATGTATTTCCCTGTCATGGACTTCTTGTTTTTCCTGACCTTCCCCGGAGACCCGCATGCCACAAGATACCCCCCAGAAACGCCCGCCCCGGGACCGAGGTCTATGATGTGATCGGCAGTCTCTATTATCCCCATGTCATGCTCAACGACTATCACAGTATTTCCAAGATCACGCAGGTCTTTGAGTGTTTCAATAAGCCGCTTATTATCCCTTTGATGAAGCCCGATTGACGGCTCATCAAGGATGTACATAACCCCCACCAACTGGCTTCCAATTTGTGTTGCAAGACGTATCCGCTGGCTCTCACCGCCCGAAAGTGTTGATGCCCGGCGGTCAAGTGTCAGGTACTCAAGCCCGACGTTCTCAAGGAAACTCAGCCTGGAATCAATCTCCTTTAGCACCTGCTTTGAGATATGTTTTTCCGTATCCGTTAAAGTCAGTTTTTTGAAAAACTCATGGATCTCTTTCACAGACAGGGCGGTCAATTCCGAGATGTTTTTTCCGCATACCGTAACTGCCAGTATCTCAGGCTTAAGCCTCCTGCCCTCGCACTCGTTACACTGTCTTGTGCTCATAAAACCCTGAATCCAGTCCCGCATACCGTCGCTTTTGGTTTCCTTCTGGCGTCTTTTAAGATTAGGTATGACACCCTCCCAGCTCCCCTGGTACTCCCACCTGCCAATCCCGTCACGGCTTATGTGCTTAAAGTGGAACGTCCTTGCACCGCTGCCATATAAAAGGATGTTCAGGTCTTTTTCACTCCACTTAGACACCGGCTTTCCTAGGTCTACGCCCATTTCTCTTGCAACCGTCCTGAATGCCTTTTTGTAGAACGTATCCGCCTTTCTGCCCCACACTACAACAGCTCCCTCATCAATTGTTTTAGACCTCTCTGCTATGATAAGCTCAGGGTCGAATTCAAGACGCACCCCAAGCCCCTCACATACCCTACATGCTCCATGCGGGCTGTTGAAACTGAACATGCGGGGCTGGAGTTCCTCAAGATTTATGCCACAGTCGGGACATCCAAGCTGCTGGGAGAAGATTATTTTTTCATTGCTTCTGTCTGCGGTGCCAACCTCCACAAGACCATCAGACAACTGAAGTGCCGACTCAACATCCTCAAGGATGCGCTGATGATTTTCTTCTTTCAATTCCACCTCATCTATCACAATACTTATGCTGTGCTTGAAGTATTTGTCAAGTTTGATCTCATCCTCAAGGCTTATCACCTCCCCGTCAACAACCGCTTTTATATAGCCGTCCCGGAAAAAATCCCTGAGCTGTGTGGTGTATTCACCCTTGCGGTCTCTTACAACGGGGGCTAATATCGTCGCCCTTTTGCCAGGGAGTTTCAGTTTCAGTATCTGCCCTGTTATCTGGTTTTTGGATTGTATCGTTATCTCCCTTCCGCAGCGGGGGCAGTGAGGTATCCCGATCCTTGCATAGAGAAGACGCAGGTAATCATATATCTCTGTTACAGTACCGACTGTACTTCTCGGGTTTTTGCTTGTGGTCTTCTGTTCGATGCTTACCGCAGGGGAAAGCCCTTCAATGTATTCGACGTCCGGTTTTTCCATAAGGCCCAGAAACTGCCTTGCGTATGCACTCAGGGATTCAACGTATCTCCTCTGTCCCTCGGCGTAGAGTGTGTCGAATGCAAGGGATGATTTTCCACTCCCTGAAAGACCTGTTATTACCACAAGTCTGTCTCTTGGGATTTTTACGTCAATGTTTTTCAGGTTGTGCTCTTTTGCACCTTTTATTAGTATGTGTTTAGCCCCCATTTTTTCTGGCGTTAATCATATCCCTGAATTTTATGGCACCTTCAAAATCCATACGCTCAGCAGCCTCCCGCATAAGCCGCTTGATTTCATCGGTTGGGATTTCACGGTATATTTCTTCATCTATCTTTTCAACTTCAACATGCTTTTCGCAGGCAATGCGCTCATGGATCTTTTTCCTGATGGTTTTCGGGGTTATCCCATGTTTCTTGTTGTACTCAACCTGTATCCTCCTCCTCCTTGAGGTCTCCCTGAGTGCGGCATCCATACTTCCTGTTGAGGTATCAGCATACAAAATAACCTTGCCGTCAACGTTTCTGCTGCATCTCCCTATGGTTTGTATCAGGCTTGTCTCGTTTCTTAGAAAACCCTCATGGTCGGCATCCATGATTGCCACAAGCGAGACCTCTGGCAGGTCAAGCCCCTCACGCAGCAGGTTCACACCGACAAGCACGTCAATCTCTCCTGACCTGAGGTCTCTTAGGATGTCCATCCGCTCCAAGGTATCTATGTCGCTGTGGAGATATTTCACTTTGAATTCCTTTTTTTGGAGATAGTCCGCAAGGTCTTCACTCATCCTCTTGGTAAGGGTTGTGGCAAGTACCCTGTGGCCGGCTTTGACGTGTTTTTCAAGCTCTCCTGTGAAATCCTCAATCTGCCCCCTGGCGGGCCGCACCTCAACCATGGGGTCTACAAGACCTGTCGGTCGTATGATCTGCTCTACAATACGGGAGGATTTACTTCTTTCAAAATCGCGGGGTGTTGCAGATACATAGACGACCTGATTCAGGTGCGCCTCAAATTCCTCCCAGTTGAGGGGGCGGTTGTCCATGGCTGACGGGAGCCTGAAACCATATTCCACAAGCGCCTCCTTTCTGCTCTTATCCCCCGCGAACATACCCTTTATCTGCGGGACCGTTATGTGGGATTCATCAATGAAACACAACCAGTCCCTTGGGTAGAAATCAGGTAGCGTGTTTGGTGGCTGCCCCCCGTCCCTTCCCTCGAGATGGCGGCTGTAGTTTTCTATCCCGCTGCAGTGACCTAATTCCTCAATCAATTCCAGATCATAATTTGTTTTTTGAGCTAACCTATGTGCCTCAATAATCTTCCCCTTATCTTCAAGCTCTGAGACACGCAGTGAAAGCTCATCCCTTATCAGCTTAATGGCACTCTTCTTCTTTTCTTCAGGGAGTATGTAGTGTACCGCGGGATAAATCCGGATATATGGGAATTCATTTATTGTTTTATTTGTCACCGCATGAATCTGCTTTATGGATTCGATTTTATTGTCTGCATGAATTCTGTACATGTATTCACTATACGGTGGATAGATATCAATTTGTGAGCCGCGCACCCTGAACCTGCCCTCGGCCAGGGCCTTATCGTTTCTCTCATAATGCATGTCTACCAGCAGTTCAATTAGATAAGGCCGGGAAACACCCGCCCCCACCTCAAGATACAATGTACTCCTGCGGTATTCCTCAGGGCTCCCAAGACCATATATCGCCGAAACCGTTGCAACGACCAGAACGTCCCTCCTGTCAAGAAGGCTTGACGTTGTGCGGTGCCTGAGCTTTTCAATCTCTTTATTGATGTCCGCGTCCTTTGCGATATACGTGTCTGAGGCGGGAAGATATGCTTCGGGTTGATAGTAGTCGTAGTAGCTTACGAAGTATTCAACGGCGTTTTCAGGAAACAACTCCCTGAATTCACTGTATAGTTGAGCAGCCAGTGTCTTGTTAGGTGCCAGCACAAGCGACGGCTTTTGCACCTGCGCGATGACGTTTGCCATAGTATATGTTTTCCCGCTTCCGGTGACCCCTAACAATGTCTGATGGATGAGTCCCCGCCTTACACCGGCAACCAGTTTCTCAATAGCCTCCGGTTGGCTGCCTGCCGGCCTAAAATCACTTACCAACTTAAACTCCATAGATATCCCCCCATAAAAACCCCCACCTTTTGAATCAGACGGAGTAACCAATGGCTGCTAGCCTATATGATATGGATTCAAGCTATAATAAAAATCTATTTTTAGTGACATATTCTCATATTCAAGATGAATGAAGGGATTATGATGAAACTATCGCTGCCCTATGGTAAAAGAAAGTTATCTGTTAATGTAGAAAAAGAGAATCTTCTGGGTGTTCTCACGCCGAAGGAAGTTAAGCCAGGAAAAGATCCGCAGGATGTGATCAGAGATGCTCTTAGAAATCCGATGGGCACAGGAAGAATCCAGGACATAATAAAGGAAGGGTGGGGTGGAGGGAAAATCGCCGTGGTCGTGGATGACCACACAAGACCCTGCCCGACCGCCGAAATTTTACCACCCCTACTTGATGAGCTATATTCCGCTGGTGTAGGGGATGGAGACATAACCATAATTTTTGCGACCGGAAGCCATCGTGCGGTAAAGAATAGCGAGGCTAAAAACTTGTTGGGGGAGGATATCGCATCAAAAATCAAGTATATAAGCAATGATTGCTGGGGGGATGATTTTGTCTGCGTAGGCACCACATCTAAGGGAACAGAGGTAAATGTCAAGAAAGCCTTCTATGAAGCAGATATAAGAATACTGACAGGGGATGTTGAGATACACTATTTCGCGGGATATGGTGGAGGCAGAAAGAGCGTACTGCCGGGGGTGTGTAGTTACTCTACGATCCAGCATAATTACAAGAGAAACTTCTTCCATCCTAATTCAAGACCCGGGCTTCTTAGGGGGAATCCGATGTATGAGAACATGACGGAAGCAGCCGAGCTTGCTAAAGTGGATTTCACAGTAAACGTGGTTCAAACCGAAGCCGGGATAATCGGGGCGTTCTCAGGGGACTTTGATTCTGTATTGAAGAGGGGTGCTGCGCTTGTAGATGAGGTCTATAGGGTGCAGGCGAAGGAAAAAGCAGATATAGTGGTTGCAGCCGCAAGCGGCGCACCCCATGACATAGACCTGTATCAGGCATATAAAGCCCTGCACCTTGGATTGAATGTCGTTAAGGAGGGGGGAGTGATTATCCTGGTTGCAGAATGCAGAGAGGGGGTGGGCAACGGCGTAGGACACCAGAACTACCATGAATGGATGAGTAAATACAAAACCAGGAAGGAGATGCAAGAAGAACTAGAAAAAGAGTTTACGATCGGGGGACACAAGGCTTATTACCAGCTGAAGGCCATGGAAAAAGCCAAGCTGTTTCTGGTCACAGATATGGCAAAAGAGGAGGTGGAGGGTCTTTTTAGACTCGGATATGCCAGAACGCCGGATATGGCACTGGAAGAGGCTTATAGGATTATGGGGAAGAATGCGAAGGTGCTGGTAATCCCAGAGGGGATTACCACCCTAAGTAGCGTTTAAAAAAAAATTGCTTCGCAATTTTTAACTTGTATACTTTCGTATACAATTTAAAAAAAACTTAATCCTCGGTCACAGTTATGGCCGATGCCGGACATGAGTTCTCACACGCCCTGCATACAACACATTCAGAGATGTCTCCAGTTACCTTTGCCTTATCCGCCTCCATGCTATATATTCCCACGGGACACGAGTCGACACACGTTCCACAACCGGTACAACTGTCTAAATCAATATTTATCTCAACCATTTTAGAAATCCTCCATAAATATAATGATTAATCATTAATATTCCTTATTTAAATATCCAAGAACTCCCTCAGCATCAGAGCATTATGGGGAGCATAGGCGCTGGCATCATTGTCGAAGTATATATACACGTCAAGGCCATCTGAATTCCATCCCCTTATCTTTTCCGCCCATTCCCCAAGCTGCTCTTCCCCGTAATTTGAGGCATATAGCTGCTCGTGCCCGTGTAGCCTTGCATAGATGAAATCAGAGGTTACCTCCTCAGAGTATGGATAGCGGGGGGTGTCTGAGATGCAGAGGGAGATTCCATAATCCCTGAAGAGATCGTAGACCTCAGAGTTAAACCAGGTTTCATTTCTACACTCCATGGTAAATCTGTAGTTCTTATACTCCCCGATTAATATATCAGCAAAATCCCTGAATCTATCTCTATTGAATTTCAGGCTCGGAGGCAATTGAATCAGGATGGGGCCGCCTTTCTCTTTCAGATGCCTGACTCTGCCGAAAAACAAAGATAATGAGTCCCCGGCATCAAGAAGTCTCTTTACATGAGTCACATACCTGCTGAGTTTCACCGCAAAAACAAAATCTTTCGGGGTTCTCCCCCTCCATATACGGACAGTCTCTTCTTTAGGGAGCCTGTAGAATGTTGCATTCAGCTCCACGGAACCGAATTTCTCGGCATAGAACTCAAGCCACCCAGCCTTGGCCAGATCCCCGGGATAAAACAGACCCCTCCAGTGATCATAAGACCACCCGGATGTTCCAATGAAATTCTTCATTGTTTCTCGGGGTTCTTTTTCTTAACCCTAAAGAAAAGCCAGTTGTTCTCTCTTGGGAATCTCGGGGTAGGCTTCATCTTGATAAGAATATAGTCTCCCTTCATCTTCCTCCCATTCAACTGGAATATAATCTCTTCCTCCCTAATCTCCTTTGGGATGAATGAGCCTTTATCCCATATCTCCACCCTTCCAGCCCCATAGTGCCCCTCAGGTATCACTCCCTCAAAATCGGCGTAATCCAGGGGGTGGTCTTCAGTCTGCACCGCCAATCTCCTTACGCCCTCTCTCGTTGGGGGCTCCTTAGGAACCGCCCAGCTCCTTAAAACCCCCCCTATCTCCAGACGCAAATCATAATGCAGTTTCCTTGCCTGGTGTTTCTGGATAACAAATATTCTCCCCTGCCCCGAATCCCTTCTCTCCCCATGGGGCTCAGAGGTCTCCCTGAAATCCCTCTTCTTATGATATTCCTCCAAGGCCATACTTCACCCTAATTAATATTAATAATCCTAAAGATATATGAGATGGATATTACAATAGCACACATATCCGATCCACATGCGGGGAAG
>CBFCYF010000060.1:0-10944 GCA_965602195.1 uncultured archaeon
CCCACCTCTGCCCATTCTTTTCCCGCTTCCCATGCCTCTGCCTCTGCCTTTTCCTGGTCCTACATTTATTCATGACATTTCAACAGAGTTGGTGGGGGAGGCTAAGCCCCTTAACTGATTTTAAACCTCAGCAACCCTTTTCTCTGAAGAGAAAAGCGTAATTTGGGTGTCGAGTTTCTCCAAATTGCGACGTCAAGTTTCTCCGTCGTAATTTTTTAACAGGGAGGAATACGACCTGTTAAAACCCAAATTTTTTAAGAGGGAGAAAATGACCTCTTAAAATGACGGAAAAGAGAGGAAATCACTTCCGTGATTTCAACAGAGTTGTCAACTGATTTTAAACCTCAGTAATGCTGCTTTTCCCCCGAAGGTATCCCATAGCTGGAAGCCTTCCTCAAAGTTGACAGATACTATCTCAACAGATCCCCCGCTGGATTTCACACCCTCATATAATCTGTCTATCACCCCCTCATCCAATTTATCAGACAGCAGGAGTGTTTCAACCGCCCCCGTAGAGATAGCTCCCTCAACATCACTGCCGTAAGCTACATGACCTCCCTTCACAACCCTCTTAAGGACCTCCTGCATTAAAACCTTATGCCTCACCATCTCCACATCGCCAAGGACATCCTGGGCCTTATCCACCAGCTCCCTGATCCCGGACTCATCCGTGTAGGTGATGTCCTCCACCGATACTATCCTCTTTCTTATCTCATGATGTAAATAATCTCCTGTCACAAAATCATCCTTGGTTCCTGCAGGACCCCCCACCACAATCCCCCGCATGTTCTTCAGATCCTCCAGGAATACCCTGGTTGCGTATTCACCGACCCTCACCTTAAACTCATGGGACTGCTCTTGGATTAGTCTCTCAAATCTCCTCTGCGACTGTCCTCCTGCCTTATGCTTCCCGGAGTAACCGGATGTTATCTTCTTCAGGATAGTATAGTGGTCGCCCTTAAGGGTTGCTATGGTAGCCGTCTTGTTGTCTATCGCTATCAACCCATATACATCCCTGGGTGCCACTATCTTCTCCAGCGGTTCCACAACAAACCTCTGATCACACTGATAAATCTTCACATTAATGGGCTCAGGGGGCTGCACAGACCATACCTTCAGATCCTGCACCCCCTCCCTCTCAGATACGTTACCTGAGAAGAGAGCAAGCCCGTTTCCCGGAGTCTGCTTAAATAATCTGAGATGTTGTATTGCCTTCTCCAACGCATCCACCACATTCTTTCTGGTTGATTTAGATTTAATGTTGGTTGCCGTCCCCTGCTCCTCCGCCAGCTGATTAACAACTAAGTTGATATCGTATCCGCTGGGGATATACACTGAAACTAACTCCGTATGCCTCCCTCGCTTATTCTTAAGCTCATTTATCAGCTTCCTCAGCTTGTATTCTTCCTTAGACTCCATTTCCGTATTAGTTAAAGTAGAACCTCAAGTAAATCCATCCGGGAGAATATCCCATCCAGGTCGATCTCAAATGCAGTGACAGGAACCTCCAAACCAAATTTCTCCAGAACAGCAGGGTGTATCTCCCCCAGGAAACCGTAGTCGATGCTGGCACATCTACCCGGTATAAATGAGCCGTGCTTGAAGTCCCTGACCTCACATCTCAGGGAGAGATTCCCTAAGACGCCTTCCACTGTGGCTTTTATCTCAGAAAAGCTGGTTTTTGAGCGGGCGATTACCGCACTAAGTTTTGTTGTGTCTGTCCCGTCCGCTGAGATACACTGCCCTATCTCGAATATCTTCTGGGGGTATTCCCTGCTCCTGTTTTTCTCCAACACCCCCATCAATGAGGGTAGCAGCCATGTTCTTGCCACACTATACTCTGTTGAAATAGGTTTCTCTGTCTCGACCGCAGGTTCTGTTGGAGTATTCATCCTGGCGAAGAGATCGTTTTTGTTGGTCATCACCAGAGTCATCACCTCCTGGAATCCCCCTCCAATCATCAGCTCCCTTACCGTGGATGAAAAAACCTGGAACCGGTCTCTTTCGCCGGGGGTTGATGTCGCAGGCAGGGTTGGGTTGAAGTTATCGTATCTGTAGGCGATTGCGATGTCCTCCACCACGTCAATGGGGTGGAGTATGTCTGTCCTGTAGGCGGGGATCATAACCTTCAGGATTCCCCTGTTGTCTACGTCGATCTCAACCCCGTAACGCATTTTCTTAAGCAGGCTCTTCATGTCCGCTGTCTTCAGGTTGATGCCAAGCAGTCTGTTCGCATAATCCCTACTTAACTTCATGGACGCAGGCTTCAAATCAGGTTTAGACACTATTTTTTTCGATTTCATCATATAAAATAAATGAATTAAAGTTCATAAAACAGATTCCATGACTGGAGACAGAGGATATAATAGAAGACAGCAAAAAAAAGAATAATGGAAGATCAAGGAGATGTGGCGGGAAATATAGGGGCAGGTGAAGAGAAAGAAAAGATGATAAGCAAAAAAAAAGATAAAACAGAGTATCTCCTGCTGCTGGCGATTTTATCTATTGGCATCCTCCTCCGGGTACCTGATCTTGATGTTATCCCCTCATGGCAGTGGGATGAGGGAACCAACCAAAACATCGCATGGAATCTCTCTGGCGGAAGACTACAGTGGTATTGCCTTACGTTCCCCTTCGTCCCCCACCCCCCACTGTTTTTTATTGTTGTCTCCCTTATCTTCAAGTTTTTCCCAAGCGAAATAATCGTTATGAGATACCTGTGTGTCTCCTATGGAATCGCAGCTATATTGGTAATCCACTGGATAGGAAAGAAAGTAGGAGGCGCAAAGATCGGATTAATGTCTGCGTTTTTGTTTTCCATATATCCTTCAGCGATCTACTGGAACCGGATGGGTTTCGCCAACAACCAGCTGATGCTCCTAATATTGTTGACTGCTTATTTCACATTAAGGTATATGCAAAAGAGAAGAGAAAGATGGCTTTATCTCGCATCCTTCTCCTGCGGCCTGTCGATTATCACAGAGTATGTTGGAGTAGCAGTCTTAATCTCCCTGATGATATTCCTGCAGGTATATGATAGGCGGAATATGATTAAATTCACTATTATATCCCTCATCCCGCTCACAGTATTTGTCGCAGCCATGCTTTACCTGATGCCCTCTGCGTTCATCCATGATATAGCCTTCCAGTTTAAGAGATATGGGATAACCCTAGATAAAATAGTTGTTGCAGCAGTTCTTTTGGCGGTACTCTACTCCTTTCGGAACTACCTCAGAAACCTCTACACTGAGCTAGTGTACTATATGGTTTGCTTTAACGGAAAAATAGATGAGGAAACAAAGAGAAACAGGCTAAGGAGTAATGTGATGCTTTTTCTCTTTCTCATGAATTTCCTTCTTGCGTTAACCACACTCACACCCTTCAGTGATTACATGTTCATACACTACGGGGATTATTTCTGGTTTGGTTTATTCGGCCTGTTTTTCATAGCAGAAAAAAGAGAAAGAAACGTTCTCCTCATATTTACCGTACCTCTGCTTCTTACCACATGTAAAATATTCAGGATGGATCACATGTGGATTCCACTCTACCCCCTGTTCTGCATCGGACTGGTTTTTCTTCTGAGGGAAATCTATGGATTCATGCAGTCGCTGGTGGACCATAAATCATTCCCTATTGTATTGCTTGTTGTGTTATGCTATCCCTTCCCCCTCATAATGCTCAACGACATCTCCTCCTTCATATTCGCGGTGGGTCTTGAAAGGGAGGACCCGGGCAGGTATATGCGAGTCGCAGGTTACGTAGATCAAAACACCGGGGAAGGGGACTTCATACTCACCGACCCCTACATCTGGAGTTTCTCAGATACGCAAAGTTGCTCTCTTTTACAGGGAATAGTGATAAATGAGGTCTGGATGTTCTACATGGCAAAAGACTATGGTTTTAAGAGATTTGCTTTCAACTGCTCCTACAGGAACGCGAGATTCGTGGTTATTGAGGGATACCCTGCCTTATATGAGTATTATGAGCGAAAAGAATACTCGCAGAAGCTAAAGGACATTAAGGAGGAGATAACCGGGTGGCCCTACAGATATGCTGACGGCTACTTTATCTATGAGAACCCCGCCCACAGCAAAATACTATTTCAGTATAAAGAATGATGTGAACAAAATCCATAAAATTAATCCCGCCACAAGAGCGATAAAAGTAAACACATCCTTCTTCGTTATATCCTCCCTAAGCTTAATCTCCACCATTTTTTTTGAAAACCCATATATTTTTATAGTTGTCTGATTTATTATTAAACAAAGAAATATTTAAGTGTTTAGGTTTTATGTGATTAAAATGGATAAAAAAAAGATATTGATGCGTATGGGTGATGGAAGGGTTAGGATATTGATGGTCTTAGGGTTTTTGGCATTATTTAGTGTTACTGCTCTGGGGGCGGGAGGGGAGAGAATAGCAGCGTATGCTATTGCATGTCTGCTGTGCAGGATAATGCAGATATTCTTCCTGATCGTGGGTGTCCTTGCAACATTAGTAATAGTTATTGGTGGAATAAAATGGATAGGATCCGGCGAGGATCCTGAGGCAAGGACTCAGGCAAAGAGCACAATAATCCACGCCATAATAGGTATAATCATTGTCCTGGTTGCAGGATATGTGGTGAGCTGGGTAGTTATGAGTTTCGGAGTTATCCGCATCGCAGACCCCATACAAGCAATTGGCGGTTGCGACACGATGTGTAAGCTGAAGTAGATTCAGTAGGGGTAAGCGCAGCGAATTTGGAAAACCAAGGAATTGATGCCATGCATCAATTCCTCCCTAGTTCTATCTGTGGTCTTAAATAGTTCTCTAAGGGGCTTCTACTTTAGGAGGTTCCACCTATACCGAAATGGTTTTATTTACCATTTCCCTATTAATTAACGTAAAATGCCGTATAAAATACCTACCGAGATAAGATACGAGGAGCGTCTCCTTGGTCCCCTTACAATCAAGCAGTCGATATATGCTGCCATAGCTACCGCAGGTATTCTGTTTGTAATGTTTCTATCTGGATTAGAGTTCCATTACCAATTAATAATATCTCTGGTTATCGCCGGCCTTGCTATTGGATTCATTATGTTTGACCTGGAAAATTACCTCAAAAATTATCTCTATTTCATGAAACAGGACACAGAGGTCTCATGGATCTCCCCAGCCGCCAAGAGATTGATGGGGGTTAAGTCCATAAAAGGAGATGCCGTCTTCCTGAGTAATAGTAAAGTGGTGGGGGTGATCAATGTCACACCCATGAACTTCGGTGTTCTGAATAAGGAGGACCAGGACACAGTGATATATGGGTTTCTACAGTTCGTTAACTCGCTGGATTTTCCGATACAGATATGTATGAAAAGCGTCAATCTTGACCTGGACAGCTACCTGTCCGAGATAAGAAGAAGGATACTCCAAAGAGATGATAAGATGGCTATGGCATATTTCGAGCACTTCTCGAAGTATTTAGGTGACTACATATCTGAAAATAAAATCTATGACCGATTATTCTACATAATAGTCCCCGGCAAGAAACATTGGGATGAAAGACAGGTTCTGGCTAACCTGGAAAGCAGGTGCCATGACCTGATGGCATCACTGAGTCATTCCGGGATTATTGCGGATAGATTAGATAACAAGCAATTACTGAAGTTTTATGCGTCCTACTTCACACAGGTGTTTCTGGTGGAAGATGAGTTTCTCTCACCCATAACCATGTACCATAAGGTATGGGCTATTCACGAGGAGGATAAACCGCCGGGGCAGGATAGCTCATCCACTGAGCTTGAGAAATCACTTCAAATGGAGGAATCATGATAAAATGGGCTTTAACATACCACAAATTAACATACCCGGTATCGGATCATCTTCTGCCAAGAAAAAGAAGAAGAAAGGTGAAGGAAAGGCCGTAACCTATGAAGATAAACTCATAGAATACCTTACCTCCCCCTCCCAGCTTATAAAGCACAAGGACAGCATCCAGATAGATAAGTTCCACAGGATTATTGCCGCTATTAACTATCCGCGGTTGGTGGAGCCGGGATGGTTAACCCGGCTGATCGAGCTGAATCTTGATTTCGATCTGTCCATACATCTAGAACCCTACAGCATTGAAAGCACTCTCTCATTACTCACCAATGAACTGAAAAAGCAGAAGACGGATATCTATGCCTTGGAGTATGAGGGGAAGATTGTTCCTCAGTCATTGATACAGAAACACAAAGACACTAAGGCGTTGCTGGAGGCTATCCAGGCGGGAACGGAGAAGATGTTCACGCTCAGCCTCTACATGGACGCTAAATCCTATGATGAGAAGGAACTCAGGAACGTAAGTAACAGGATCAGGGATACCATGAACGCCATTATGGTCACCCCCAAGCTAGCATCATTCCAGATGTATAAGGGTCTGAAGTCTGTTCTGCCCATCATGAATGATAAATTGAAGTGCACCAGAGAGATAACATCATCCGCAGTATCCTCATGTTTTCCATTTGCAATAACCTCCCTGGAGCAACATGCTACCGGAATCCTTCTCGGTTTTAATATGATAAATAGTATACCTATCATCCTGGATCCCTTTGAGCTGAGCAACCCTAACATCCTGGTTCTGGGAACATCCGGGGGAGGCAAAAGCTACTGCATCAAATTGATGCTTATGAGAGAGTTTATGGCTGGAGTTGAGATAAACATTATAGATCCTCAGGCGGAGTACACTGATCTGATAACCGCCTTTAGCGGTAAAACCATAAAAATCGCTCCAGGTTCCACCACAGTTATTAATCCGTTGGATATACTGGGTCAAACCTATGATGAGAAGAAACTTTCGCTGTTGGCGTTCTTCAGGGTATTGCTCGGAGAGTTGACGGAGGGGCAGAGAGCCATTCTTGACGATACTATTGACGCCACCTATGAGGATTTTGGGATCGGCCAGGACCCTAAAACATGGATGAAGAGGCCACCTACCCTGGGGGAGGTGTATGATAGGGTGATGCCTCTGACTAAATCGGATAAGGATATCATCTATAAACCCGCTATGTCGATAGTGAACAGGATGAAGAGTTATGTTAGCGGCCCCCTTAAGTTTCTGAATCAGCAAACAAGCATTGATCTCGGCAATAGGATGATAAATTTCGACATCAAGGACATCCCTGATATCGGGAAGGGACCTATAATGTTCCTTCTCCTTGAGCACGTCTACACCCAGATGAAGAAATCCAAGACAAGGAAGATGGTGGTTATAGACGAGGCGTGGACGGTTCTTTCTGCCGGAGAGGAGGGGGAATACATACTTAGACTCGTTAAAACCTGCAGAAAATTCAATCTATCCCTTGTGATGATAACACAGGATGTGGAGGATGTGCTGAACTCCAGGGCCGGGAGGGCGGTTATGACCAATACTGCAACGAAACTGCTCCTGAAACAGGACCCCACTGTTGTTGCCAGCATCGCAGAAAGATTCAGGATTAATGAAAACGAACGCCGATTCCTTAAGACAGCTGGTATGGGAAACGCCCTGCTGTTGGCTGGAAACATGAGGGTCCCCCTCTACATCCAGGCATCTCCTGAGGAACACAAGATAATCACCACCAGACCAGATGAGCTGATTGAGCTGATACACGAAATTAAGGGCCCTGATGTGGAGAGGGAAGCTACATCAGAGCTTAATGTAACCAAGATGGTGCAGAGAAAAATAGAGCTAACCAACGAGCAGGTCGATGCTTTAAAAAAGGTTGGATTTACTGAGGTGAGAGTGAAAACCCTGGCTAATATGCCGGAACTCTTTGTTGTGAGGAATGAGACAGAGGAGATGGATGAACACCTAGTGCTCCAGCATCTCATCTATGAAGAGGTTAGGAAGTACACTGATAAGGTATTAATACACCACACCCGATTAGCGGATGTTTCCTTTGAAACACCTGCCGGTGGACTGATCGGGGTGGAGGTTATATCTGCAGCAGACAGGGATCTGGCAATTGAGGATATGCAGCAGAAATTATCTGTATTAAAGAGATATTCAGAGTATTTCTTTGTGGTTACAAACCCTAAGATAAAAGAGGAGACAGGGTTCGGTGAGATCCTGGAAAGAGGCGAGGTTCACGTTAAAATCGAGGCATATTTCCATCGCGCTTAATGATAGGGCTGGATGTTCGATATTTATGAGCTAAAATAAAAAAAATAAGGTATATATCAAAATGAGCTACGATAATGCATTTGATACTAATAACGTCCATGTAGATGCCGAAAATAGATTTGTTTCTATCAGGGTGAATCCCCAAATTTATAAGATGCATGTGATAATGAGAGCTGCTGAGGAGTTACTCCATGATGAAAAAAGAAAGATAGATATGATTGTGGACGGGGATCCGGAGAAAGAGATAATCGCCAAGTTCATCCCTAAAGATAAGGGTCTGGGTGAAGAGGGGCTTCTCAGGCTAGCTTATAGATTTAATACTAAGCTGATTTCATGCTCTGGGAAAGGCTGATTTCTGTAGTATTTAAGTCCATACATCCTATTAGTTTAACTGTTATGGACTCTGTCAAGATTAGGGGAGGGCAATCTTCTTTGGAGTTCCTAGTAACCTCCGGCTTGGTTGTTCTGGTAATAACAATTGCTGTTGTTGTGGTCTGGCAGACGGGTGTTCTTCGCCCGGCTTCGTGCGATAAGTTCAAGACTGCTTTTTCTCAGGTGGAGCCTGTGGATTGGGCGGCTTACAGGGGCTCTAATGTGCTGGTCCTCAGGGTGGAGAATCGGGCGGGATATGCGGTTAATGTCACGTATGCGAGTGCTGATGTGGGGGATGTAACGTGTGTCTCTGCTTTAGAGGTGGTGATGGAGCCGGGGGATGGCGCACACATAATCATGAATTGTTCAGGTACCCTGCCCCTGTCTGATAAATACCTAACCGGTGATTGCTACAAGGCGGATGTTGCGTTGAGATACGTGAATATAGGAACCAGGAATTCCCATGAAAGCAGGGGGGGGATTCGGGGCGCGATCGAGGAGGGCGATGTTACTATAACGACATCGGTGACATCAACCACCTCAACCTCGACAACAGTTACAAGCACGTCATCAACAACAAGCACCATAGCAGCAGGGGATAATCCGCCGACGGTGATGTTAATATTCCCTCATCATGGTAGTACGATATAAAAACAAGGTGAAATAATAAAAAAAATGAGTAAAAAGAATCTGATTACCCTGATTTTATGTATATTTATTGTGGGTGCTGGATATGTGATCCTATCCGGCAAGTACATCACACCAAAGCAGGGAGCATTGAGCGCAGAGCAGGTGAGGGATAGGGCGGTGGATGCGTCTGACTCCGTTAGTTCATACAGGTTTAGAATGGATTTAATCTGGAAAAGAAAAACCGAGGGAGATGCTCTGGAGGTGAAAAGCAACGGCAGCGTTGACCTACAGAGCAAGAGAATGTATATCCTAGAGGATGATGGAAACAGAATTCAGGAGATATACCTGATCAACGATACCAGGTACACGTTTATGTTCGGTGAGTGGATGAAGGAGGTGGTTTCGGGTGGACAGCATATTGTTGTGTACCCGAATGGACAGTATGTCATCGGGTACCAGACGGAGATGATGAAAAATACGGGTGTGAAGCTAACCGGTGAAGAGAAAGTTGGTGGAGTAGACTGTTATGTACTGAGTGTCAGTCCAGATATGGTGGAAGCCCTAAACCTCGATACTCTTGGCCTGCGTGAAGATGAAGTGGAGGATGTGCTAAACGGCATTGAGTCTGTGACGCTGACGGAGTGGGTAAGCAAGGATAGCTACCTGATCAGGAAGTCCAGGATGAAGGTAGTGGAAGTGGATGGTAGATGGACGGACACCACAACGGTGTTCTATGAGTATAACAAACCCTTGGATATAGAGCCACCTGGGGAGGCGGTGAATGCAACGGAAATGTAAACGATAAAATGAGGAAATTTAGTATTTTTTTGGCCCTAGCAATTGTGTTGATGGTTGTCATACCCCAAGTATGTGCAACCATCAGCGAGACCGTGCACAGTAGTTCTGTCACCAAAAAGGTGGGAGTAACCTCAGAGTTGGGAAGCCCTACCGATACTCATGCATCAGACAATAAATACCATTACTCCAGGATAAGCAGTAATAGAGGCTACTTGGACTACAGCTTCATATCTTCCTACACTGACTGCAGGATAGAGAAGCTGGAATACAAAACAGAACTTAAAATCGGCAGTATCTATGAGTCCGTAAGCGTTCAGATATGGAACTGGAAGACCCTGAAATGGGAGACCCTCTGGGGTGACCTCCATCATATGTCAGAGCAGAAGCATACTTACACAATAACCAACTCGCCATGGAATTACGTGGATGGAAACACCGGCGAGATCAGGATAAGATACTACTACTACCAGCATCAGCCTCCCAGGGTGTGGGTCGATCATCAGAGCATAACGGTGGAGGCAGATAAAACTAAGCCGAGTCTCTCTCCTAAAGAGCCCCATTTCGAGGAAATCCACGCCAGTTCCAAGAAGAAATACGGTGTGACTTCAGAGATGGGGGATTATCAAAAAACATATGTTTCAGATAACAGTTATCATTACTTTAGGGTCGGCAATTTACATGGAAGCCTCGAATACGAGTTTACCACTGCAAATACAAACCATAAACTTGTTAAACTCCAGTATCAGACAGAACCTAAAATCGGCAGTATCTATGAGTCCGTAAGCGTTCAGATATGGAACTGGAAGACCCTGAACTGGGAGATCCTCTGGGGTGACCTCCATCATATGTCGGAACACGTTCACACGTGGGAAACCACATCAACGAACTACCTGAGTAAGGAGGGGCACGTGAGGATAAGATACTACTACCACCAGCATCAGCCTCCCAGGGTGTGGATCGATTATCAGCGCTTGATGTTCTATTTCGATACCACCCAGAGTGGAGAGTATCCCTCTGAA
>CBFCYF010000061.1:0-10788 GCA_965602195.1 uncultured archaeon
GAGGGAGGGCGTAGAGAGATACGGCAAAGTGTATACTAGCGGCCATATCCTGGTGGACTCTGAAGGTAATCTATTGGACCGCTGGGTTGAGAGAGATAGTGATGAAGAAGGTGACTCTGGCAAAGGAAGTGATGAGTCTAGCGGAGGTGATGATGGGGGAACAGAAAGTCAGCCGACAGAACCGGAGAGAACGATTGAGCATGTAGATGGAATAGGATACGTTACAGCCACAAAAACATCTGATGGATCCTATGATGTAACCATAAACGATGAGAATACGGGTGAGGTACTGACCACCACTACAATCCCCCCAGAAGAAGTTAATAGAGAAGGGTTTTCATTAGACGGCGTTATCAACGGCATGATACTGGCCATCCAGAGTGGAAGAGAAACAGTGGATGAAATCACAAGCAAAGGCGAAGAAACATGGAAAACATTCCAAGGAATCTACGACACTGTCCAAGGAATCCATGATACCGCAATGAGGTATTGGGGTATGGTTGGGGACTGGGTGGAGGTTTTAAGGAATCCATACATAGAAGGTGAATTCAGCGAGGACTTAAAAAATCAGGCAGTCGTGGGTTCATATCGGGCAGGATATTTCAATGGAGAGAACAAAACAAGAATCATAAACACAGATACAGAGGTCGGCTTTGGCGGAGTTGGCATAGACGACGACAACAACTGGGATGTTAAAATAAATTTCCTTCCCTACGCATTTAAAAAGAATCTCAGGAAGTGGATTAACCGTCTTACCTTCGGTCGCGTTAATATTGATGCGGAGGGATACGGGAAGCTAAACCTTGGAGGACATTTTATAAGTAGAGGGGAGAATATCACAGCAGGCTTCAATACTGATGTCGGAGCAGGTGTCTGTTTAACTGATAAATGCGTTGAGGGGGAAGTAACAGCAACAACACCCTTCTTCGAAAAAGTGGTTGATGGAGAAGGACGGGTTAAAGCTACCCTGCATCCAATCTTCAACTACTTTCTTGAGGGGGTGGAATACACCGCAAGAAGTGAAATAGCCCACCAGTACTATTCAGAGAAGAAAAAAATTGAGTCATCCCTCTTCGGCATCATAGACTACGCCGTGAAGAAAGAATTCCCTGAGGAAATGGAAACATTAGGATACTATGAAGAAAAGTACATCGGATCAGAGGATGTTGTTCACCTACCAAGTGAACCATTCACAGTAGTGAATCCAACAGGCGGCAAAATGCGATATTACGCCGCAGATTATTACATGCATAAACTAGCAAAGACTCTTCCAGAAGAATACAGAAGCATAAATATATCTGGAGAAGAATATACATTAGACGATAAATTATTATCCTCCGACTTCAATGTATTAACGACATTAGAGTACCAAGTAGATACCCAAGAGCCAGTAGTGAATTACCATTCCAATATTTACAATATGGAATTCGGCTTCAATCACACAAGTAGAGTAACTAGTGGGGAGGTTAAGACTAGTAAAAGATCCTGGTCATATGACGCCAAAAAATGCCCCAAAGAAATGCCTTGTGAAGTTAATGAAAGTTGGAACGACACGGAGGCTATTCATCTAATTCGCATCCTGGAAGATGGAAGTAGAGTCACAGCGCCAACAGTGAGCAACTTTATAAAAGATATACTAAATAAATTAGGGATAATCTGAAATGAGGGATAAAACAACAATTTTGATTGTGTTTATCATAATATCTGGTACAGGCTGTATTCAAGAACGTTCAAATGAAGAAATAGCGAAGTCATATTATTTTAAAGCACTTGAATATGATGATGCAGGAGATTACCCTAAGGCAATTGAATATTATGAGAAGTCCATAGGATACTACCCCAACAACTACAATACCTATTACAATAAGGCATTATGCCTCTACAAAGTTAATAGATTACAGGAAGCATTAGAAACAATCAATAAGGGGCTCGAAATTGAAAACAGAGATTATGAAGGGCTCTCCCTCAGGGGAGAAATCTACTTTAATCTTGGAGAATACAATAAATCAAAGAGAGATTTAAATAGGTCTCTTGCCTTGAATCAAGAAGATTCTAGTTTATGGGTTGATTACTGTGCAGTTTTGGACAAGTTAAAGAGATATGATGAAGCGCTGTTGGCATGTGATAAAGCTCTTGGTCTTGATTCAAACAATTCTCTTGCCTGGTCTAATAGAGGCGGGGTTTTGAAAGGATTAAGCAGATATAATGAATCCCTCTCGTCTTTTGAAAAAGCATTAGAGATAAACCCAAGAGACATCATGCCTATGAAAGGAATCGTTGAAGTCAAAGGAGAATTAAGAAAAGATACAGAGATTATATGGATCAAGCATGAAATCCAAGAACATAAAATCTCGTTCGATAAACCAGACTACTGGATGACAGTAGAAGACCCTGACGCCGAAAAACTAGAGATTATATTGATGGGAGAACACAGCATCCTAAGATTCAAGATAGATGAAGTCGACCCCGAATATACTCTTGAAGACTTTTTAGGCAACATTGATGTCTACGACAGCAAAAAAATAGAAATCAATGGAAAAGAAGCCTACACCGCAAAAACACGCGCCAAAGACACACCAACAGAATACTCAGTCACAATCATCAAATGCAACGCAACAAAAATGCTTACAATAACACAGCTAACAGAAAACAAAGAAACAAAAAACTATCAACAGATCATGAGCAGGATAGTGAACTCCGCCCGCTGCTAACCTGATGATCAGGGGGGCATAACCGGGTATTCGCTTAATCCCGGTGAAATCTACACCATAAATGTGCAATCACAAGTCCCAGCACCTTTGGTTCCTCCTATGCAACCGTTGGTTTTATCCCCAATAACGCAGCCTTTTTACCCTTCTCTTTCAGATACACAGGGAAGAACTGTGCACCATCTGGAATATCATCCAGTTTCCCAGGGTTTTCTATTATGTCTCTAATATGCATAAAAGTTATTTCCATGGCCTTGTTAATCTGCTCACGCTCCTTTTTATTCAATTTCATCGTAACCACACTCCTTGAGATACTCCCTCCAGTTATTCATTATGTCCTTTTTGGCGTAGTTAACCACTTCCTTAAGGGTTTTTCCATGCAACCACAATTTCTCCTTCTTTCCATCCTTCTTGATCAGATCCCTGTGTGGGATTCCATGTGCATAATTATACCTCACAATTGGTTTCCATCCATCCTCATTCAACTCAAGTTGGACTGTAAGATCAATGATCTCCGCATTATTTCTCTCCATCGGACCCTTACTCGAATTTTGTTCCAGACATACCACTCGATCCACTCCCTAACAGTGGTCATTGATTATAATTTAAATTCTACCATTAAGAATGAATCTCAGATTTATCATGGATAGTCAGCACACATCCTTGACTCTCACACCCCCTTTTATTTTCAATAATACATCATTTCTCAACTATAGGTTCTAGCTTTCATAGAAAAAAAATACCCACTCTTTCTGAAAACATAAGAGCCAAGATAGATAACACGATAAAAAAATCCATGGACGCAGAGTTAATATCCGGAACATGATGGTGGATTCAATAGTATTGGATGGTAGGGACATAAGTTACGTGAACCTGGAGCATGTGAAAACAGATGAAGTGGTGATCCGGAACATGGAGTCCCTCAGGTATATAGACCTTGAGAACGTGGAGGCAGAGAGGATAATAATAGAGGACACGGATGTGCTCGGGGAGCTTAGTCTACGGAACGTGAAGGTTAAGGAGATAATAGTGAGGAATTCGGAGATCGGAGGCGACTTCACCCTAACATCCCAGTTAACTGGTGCAGCCTCAGGTAACTGGGTTACTGTGGAGAACCTGAAGGTGGATGGATGGGTGAACGTAAACCTGACTGCTGCTTCAGGGGATGTGGACGGTATCTCAATCAGAGATGTGATCGCAGGGGATGTGATTCTAGAAAACTTCCCTGTTTACGAGCCAATCTTCAACCGTGTGATAAACTCCACCCGTTGCTAACTTGGTGACAAAGGAACCGGAGAATTTCTGGAAGAAGTGCTGTGTATCTTAAGGGATAAGAACCTGCTGTAATCCCTCAGTTAACAGGTATCGCCTCAGGTAATCGGGTTACTGTGGAGAACCTGAATGTGGATGGAGGGATGATCTAAGGTTTATTCTCTGGTGTCCTAAATAATATTAGGTTGATGTGGATGGATATGTGTGTCATTGTTCAAGGGGGGAAGGAACTTGATGCCAGGAAGGTAATAGAGTTTATTGAGCGCAAGAGAAAGGCTAAGCTGGCGGTAGTGCATTCTTCTCTGAAGGACGAAGTCGCAACCTTAGACTTCTTCGAGCATTTAGTTAGGAATCTGAAGGTTCCTTTTGTTGGGACCAATGTAAGTGGAACCGTAACACCTAAAGAAGGTTACTGTGAAGATGCTGTCGCTGTAGCTGTCCTATGCGGGGATTTTGATGTTAAGGTTTTTCATGAGAAGATTGGATATGAAGAACCGGAGAAGACAGTTAATAAGATAATTCCGCAGCTGGAGGGCTGGAATCTGTGCTTGGTTTATTCTGCTAATTACTATAAAAAAAATGTGTTTTTGGAGAGTATTTTACGAGGGATTCAGAATGCACAACCGGATCTGCAGATAGGAGGTAATTGTTCTTCACCCCCACCAAGTGTAGCTACTCCCGAGGGTATATTCAAAGATCACATAGCATGTGCTGCTTTACGGGGAATTGATTTCGATTTCGCGATAGATTCTGGATTCAAATTTGATGAAACCAGCGATGATAAGTTTATAATAACCAGATCCGATGAACACTACATCTATGAAATCAATAATAAGAACGCAGTGGAGGAATATTCCAAGATACAGCATATGCGCCCTTATTTTATAAACATGCTACATGATTTAACTTCCCGGCCAGATGTAGTTGAACTTTACAAGATACTTTCTGAGATGAATAAGGTGTTGTATGAGGGCATACTGAAGACATTTACAACGCCTCTGGGAACCGACTTAAATGGAAAGGCAGCAGAAATCCTCCTTGCTCTAGAACTCAATGAGAAAAGGAGGCATATACTCGCACAATCCCGTAAATCCACTGGTACTGTACTGAAACATATAGTCACCTCTCCAGAGGATCAGCTGGCAGTCTATGACAGGATCCATGAAAAAACCCCAAATGCCAAAGCAATGTTGGTAAGCTCTTGTGCCATGAGAACATTCTGGTTTAATTTTGATTTTAAAGCCGTGGAAGAGAAACTAAAAAGATTCAATTGCCCTTTTCTTTTATCCTATGTATTCGGGGAACTTGGAGCATACACGCCCTACAAAGATCCAAATCAGAATGTGGTACACGGCGGTGTAGTGAAAGCACTGATATTCAGGTGAATTAAAGCAACATTATCAAAAACCAAAACATCACATTTTATTGCACTTCTAAAGTTTATTCTCTGGTGTCCTAAATAATATTGGGTTGATGTGTATGGATATGTGTGTCATTGTTCAGAGGGGGAGGGAACTTGATGCCGGGAAGGTAATGGAGTTTATTGAGCGCAAGAGAAAGGCCAAGCTGGCTATAGTGCATTCTTCTCTGAAGGATGAAGTCGCAACCTTGGACTTCTTTGAACAATTAGTTAGGAATCTGAAGGTTCCTTTTGTTGGGATGAGAGTCAGCGGGACAGTGACGCCAAAGGAAGGTTACTGTGAGGATGCAGTAGCGATTGCCATTCTCTATGGCGACTTTGACGTAAAGGTGTTTCATGAGTCAATAGATTCTGGAGATCCAGAAAAGACTGCCAATAAGATAATTCCGCAGCTGGAGGGCTGGAATCTGTGTTTGGTATATTCTGCGAATTATTTTAAGGAGACTGTAAAAGTGGATTCTATTCTGAGAAGGGTTCAAGCAGCTCATCCAGATTTGCAGATGCTTGGGGGTGTTTCAGCCCCCCCTCCCATTATTGCGACTAACGAGAAAGTACATAAAAACAGCATGGTTTTAGTGGCAGTAAATGGGCTTGGTTTTGAGTTTGGAATAGATTCGGGATTTAAGTTTGATGAAACAATGGGGGATAAGTTCGTGATCACAAGAGCTGACGAGCACCATATCTATGAAATCAATGGAAAAAATGCCGTTGAGGAATATTCTAAAATACAGCATATGCGCCCCTATTTTATAAATATGCTAGCTAATTTGTTTCCCCGACCCGACGCAGCCAGGGTTATGAAATTGGTCTCTAAGCTAAATAAGGTCATTTATGAGGGCGTGTTAGGTATGTGCATACATGTTCTAGGAGCCAAATTAGATGGAAATGTGGCAGAAATTCTCTTTGCAATGGAACTCGATGAAAAGAAAAATTGCATGGTCGTACAATCATACAAACCTAAAGGTACAGTACTGAGACGGTTAGCTACCTCTCCAGAAGAACAGCTATTGGTGTACGAGAGGTTATACCAAAGATTTCCTAATGCTGAGGCAATGATCATTAACTCGTGTCACTGCAGATTATTCTGGTTCGATTTTGACTTTGAGGCATTAGAGAAAAAACTCAGGAGAGTTAAATACCCATTTATGGTTTCCTATGTCTATGGGGGATTCGGCGCCTATCTGCCTTACAAAGGCCCGGAACAGAACGTGGTACACGGCGGTGTAGTGAAAGCCTTGGTCTTCAAATGATCTATCCTTCCACTACACCATACTTCTCATCCAGCTGTTTTCTTGCATTAGATAGAATTTCTCTACCTTTTTTGCCTTTAATCTCTTCTGCATACTTAAAATCCCTGAGGAACATCTGCTTTGCACTTGCTGCTGTTTCAGGGGAGTTTATATGAATCCCTCCCTGAATGTTCTTGTGCTCATCTCGGGTGAAGAGGTAGAATTCGTAGGGCTCGTCTTTTTTTCTCTCAGGGATCAGAACGTCCATGCCCTGTGGTTCCTTGAGGTATTTTACATGGAGGTTTTCATATTTTTCTACCTGATTCCCTAATTGTTCTAAGACAATTTTACATTCTTTGTAAGCCAGTTTAGGGTCGGCATAGACTCTGAATGCGAGATTGAATGAGAAGTCCATATCCAAGGTTGTGAGGCAAGAGACATCTAGTTTTTTCTTTTTGAAACAACGATCCCAGATTACCTCTGCATATGCACCTCTGCCGATACCTTCTGCTAGGGTATATGTATACGCCACCAGTGGAAAATCTGTCACGTTATAGAACCTATCCACTACCTTTAATTTCCTGGATATGTTTCCATAGAGCTGATCATAATCCAGGTATTCTACGGTAGGTTTTACTGGTGGGAGGGCTGCTGATCTGAAGTAGTCGGTGACATGTTCTGATAGCCTGTCAAATTCATCAAGATCCTTGAGAAATCTCTCTTTTCTTTCTGCTATTGATTTCTTCATATTGTCAAAGTTTATCAGGTATATCGCCTTTTTTGTTTTTTCTATTACGCCAAGGTCCTGAAGCTGTTTTGTCTGAGTGAAGAAGTTTGAGGTATAGATGCTTTTTCCATACATTTTTTCATATTCTCTCAGGATGCTCTTTGGGTTAGTTTTCTCTCCCCTGCTCTGGAGTTTGTAAAGGCTGAGGAGGATTTTCATTTGCTGATCTGTAACACCTATGAAGTCAGCCATTTTTTCTGTTTCCATCTCTTTCATTCTCAAACAAGTATAGTATTTTGTAGTATATACTCTACTATGCTATTTGTATTTATATAAGTGTTGCATAAATATATTTGGACGCCATAACCACAGAAGGTAATGTCATCTAGCACTATAACAACATTAACCGCCATAAACGACATCGCCAGTATGTGAACTTAGAGGCCCATGTTCATCAGGTGGCGGATGGATTACATGGACGTGATTCATAATAAAATAGGTAAACTTCATAGGGAACCAAAGGAAAAAAAATTTGAACATTCTTTTGGTGGTTGACGCGTCAGCAGGATAACCATATCTGGCATTGAGTCCCCTGCACCATCATTTTCATGTACCCATAGAGGGGTCCACAGGTGATAGTATGAATCCAAAAACCGAACCTCCGGAGGGAACACAGCAGAACTGTAAGGAATACATAGCTGACAGATTCTCCTTCCTCTACCCGGAGGACTGGGGGCTGTATGTTCCGGATTCCGGGGAGGGTGTGTTCATCCATAAACTGCCCTCGGCGTTTATCAGGGTTTCTGTGATCCCATACAACAAGTTCGGTTGGAGCATTGAGGAGGGAATAGAGAGGTTGGAGAGGGGAGTGTATGGCCTGAAATTAATATCTGCAAGAGATCTGAGCACACAGGATATGAAGGTAAAGGAAATCCAGTACTCATTCAAGGAAAATTATTTGGTCGGGGAGAGAACAATGGTGATTTCTTCACTGCTCATGGAGAGAGTGGATTCAGTATTTCAGATAGACTATCAGTCGCTGAAAGAGAAACAGGATGAGTTCCTCCATGTATACGAGAAGGTGAAGGAGAGCTTGAGGTTCCTTGACGATGGGTGTAATACAGAAGGATCATCCCGCCGCGAATTAAGATACAAGACCGCAGGTATACATAAATAATGGATATCTCCACGTCCAGAAGCCGGAGTGGGTCTCTAATCTTGCCGGGTGATGGGTGTAGTATATACTTTTCGGGTGGAAGATTAGTTTTTCATGATTAATCATGTGGTATTATATCCTCCATCTCCTGTCTTTTATAGGAAGATGTTTAGATATTATTACAGGAATATTTAAATATTAACATCAATTAGGTTTTTTTTGAACATTGGGTGTGGTCGACAGGCCAGCCGAGTTAATTCAGGATGTAGGTATTATTATGAATTGGCTTCGATTTAAACCATGGAAGGAATCAGCTTTAAGCCTATTGTTTATCCTCTTGTTTTCTGCAGTGATATGTGCCGATCAAGTGCTTGACCTGACTCTATCTGAAGCTGACTTAACTTTCCATGATGCGGATCCTACCCAAACCGACTTATCCTTCAATGACTACACAGACAGTATCTGGGAGGGCTCTGAAAGCTTCGACAGCAGGATCCTCACATGGGATTTCCCGGGCGACAAAACAGTTTATCTAAGAATACCTAAAAATGCTGAGGTCGAGAATGCTATGATGGATTTGAGTTATGAAAAAGTAACTAAAGAAAAAACCATCACCTTAAATCCTAATTGCGTTGGATACTGTAGTAGATGCCAGTATTCAACGATGGCTAGTTGCAGGGGAACTGATGGAGAAATCTTTGATCCTGGGGGAGGCCAGCATTTCAGTATCCAGACTACATGTAGTGGCGATTTGGATGGATACGGAAATACGTATACGATTACATGCAAAGGCAAAGATGCGGGGACATATAAGGGGTGTGGGAAAACAATAGATGTAGACTGCTATGAACTAAATTTATATGCAGAATGTTCCAGTTCCCATCACTGTGATGGACACATGTGCAGTTATCCTGCTTCATGTAATAAGATGGTAACAGCCCGAATAACCTATGAGCCGGATCCAGCAACCAACCCTAACCTTAAAATTAATGGGGACTGTATCTGGTCTTATTCCGGGGAATTCATGGGGGTGGAAACTGTGCCGGATTTCACATCACAGATTCAGGGTTATTTAGATACCTGCTTGGCAGATGAAGAAGGCTACTGTCTGATCCCGTTAATATTCCACTCTGATTCCCCGGGGCAGATTAAGGTCTCCAGGATAAACATAGATTATAGGTTGATAAGAGAGCCGCGGAAAGAAACTGTTTCGTTAAGTGCTTCAGACCGTGATTCCTGCTGCCCAAGTTATCACTATAGCTGGTCTACCCATTGTACTGCTACTGCACATCCCAAGGTTACGAGATATGTGCGTCCAGGAGATGACGTCTATGATTTTTATGTGAGCACCAGAGTTTCGGCGACTTCCTGGTCTCCTGAACGTAGTCTTGAGGGTAGAGTTCGTGCAACCTGCTATAGGGATGGAGGTTCAGAGACAGTGGATGCGTGGAATACGAATGTGAAACTGGAGAACTGCAGGTATTTAAGGATCATAGCTGAAGCTACTGCGTCGCGGTATTCTGCTTATAAGGAGTGTGCGGGCATAGGATGTGAGATTGACGGGTACGCTGAGGTTTATTACAGTAAGCCAAAGGAATATCTAAGGATTACGCCCTCATCCCTGGTTGCAGGGGATGAAGCCTCTGTGACCTCAACCCTCCACAACACAGGAGAGGAAACCCCTCCCTTCGTGGTTACACTCCTCCTGGACGGTAAACCCCAGAGACATCAATTTCTAAGTTTAGGGGGGAAGGAAAGCAGAGAAATCACCTTCAACTTCACTCCGCCTGGGGGAGACCACACCCTAGCCATCAGAGCAGATTCCATCCCGGAGGAGGGGGTGATTCCAGAGTTCTATGAGGACAACAATCAGCTGAGTAAGGAGATTGAGGTGGCAGGGGGGCAGGGTGAAGCCGTGGATTATTCCTCTGCATTGGTCGGAGAGATTCTTTTGTCTCAGATTGGGATGAGGAAACTGGGGGTGGGTTGCACGAGTGACGCCCAATGCGCAGATGACGTGTCTTCCACAACAGATGCTTGTGTGGATGGTGAGTGCTTCCACTCCTGTGTGTGGGGTGATTGTTTCCCGCAGATACAGAATCCTATTGAAAGCTATATTATTAATCCCACTAATCTCACTCCCGGGGATGTGGTTCCGGTGTATGCTGAGGTCTATAACAGGGGGGACCTAGACGCGAAGGATTTTATAGTGACTTTTGAGGATAACGGCGATGTAGTGGACTACACCTTAATCTCTCTGGAAAACGGCCAGAGCA
>CBFCYF010000062.1:0-10642 GCA_965602195.1 uncultured archaeon
TACCTGGCAGTTCAGTGAGTATCTTAATGAGTTGGATATGCTGGGTTTGATTACGTTGAGGATGTCGGGTAAGGGTCAGAGGGGCACCACCCGGTTCATAAGACGGGGTTATCCTCCTCAGGAGGTTAAGGATATAGTCATGGGTGGTTTAGGTCTCACGGGTTAACGGTGTATTGTGGGGGGGGTCGGGTTTAGCAGCCATTTCCATAGGGGGGTGAACTGTTTTTTTTTTGTTTTCTGTTGGCTGGTAGGGGGTGGGGTCTCACTTGAGGAGGGTTTGGTTTTAATGGGGGGGATTGTTAACCATCTTATACGTTCCTGTTGTGTCCGGTGATTTCAGTATGGTTGTGGTGTGTTATTCTTTTTATCTAGAAGTAGAATATGGGGATCCAGTAGACTGTTGTGTTGTTGATCTTCTGTTTTTTGAATTTTTCCTTGGTTGCGATAACTGCTTTTTCGGGTTTGTATGTGTTCAGGAAACTGTAGAATCCTTTGCCTAGTTTTCCTCCGCCGAGTTTAACTTCGACTGGTATTATTTTTTCGTCTTTTCTTAGAATGAAATCTATTTCGGCTTTTCCTGTGGTTCGCCAGTAGTTTAGTTTCCATTCCCTGAAATTGGAGATCAGTTCTCTTAAAACAAAGTTTTCTGCAAGGTTTCCTCTATCGCCTCTGCTCTCAAACGGTGAATAGTTGTTCAGTACAGTGTTTCTCAGTCCCGTATCCAGGAAATATATTTTCGGGGATTTTTTCAGTTCTGTGACCAGGTTCCTGTGGAATGGTTTAAGTGTGTGGATTATGTAGGTGTGCTGTAGTATCGTCAGGTATTCCTCTGTTTTTCTGTGGCTTATTTTCAGATCAGAGGATAGTGAGGCGGTTGAGAGCAGCTTGGAGGTGTTGAACGCCAGAGCCTTTAACAGGTCGCTGAATTTCAGGGTTTCCTCTATTCTGAAGGAGGTGGTTATGTCTTTTTCGAGGTAGAGGTTGAAGATGTTTTTCAGGATGGTGGTTTTTTCTTCCTTGTCTCTGGTTTTGACGGCCTCGGGATAGCCTCCGTAGATAACATAGTCTTCCCAGTTTTCCAGGAATTCTTTTGTGTATGATGGCGGGGTGATATCGTCTTCTCCCTCAAGGAATTTCTTCAGGCTGCTGTGTTTTTCCCTGAATAATCTGGTGAGTCCTTCATCTTTGACCGACAGGTATTCTTCGAAATCGAGTGTGTGTAGTTCGTAGAGGAATAATCTGCCTACGAGTGCGGGTAGTATGTTTGTCTTTAATTCCAGGGAGGATGAGCCTGAGATGAAGAGTTTCACGTCAGGGAATTCGTCGTAGATTATTTTTAGTTTTTCGCCTCCTTCTTTCACTCTCTGGGCTTCGTCCAGGAACATGGACAGTTTTTCTTCTGGTTTCTTGAATCTTTTAACGAGGTCTAGGGGGTTTTCTTTCAGTGCTCTTTGGTGTTCTATCAGGTCTAGGTTGATGAATGCTTTATCTTCCTGTATCTTGTCTGCGATTATCTTGAGGAGTGTTGTCTTGCCTGTCTGTCTGGCTCCTCTGATGCCTATTATCTCTCTTCTCTTTATGTATTTGTTTATTTCGTCTTCGAGTTTCCTTTTGAAGAATTCTTCCATGTTAGATTTATTGATTTTCATATATAAATTTAACTCTATTAATTTATCAGAAAAGATAGAATTATTGAGGTAATTTCATATGGCATGGGAGGGGGGAATATAACTCAAGTCCCCCCCTATCAGGTGCCGCTCCCACTCCAGCCTCCCCTGCTTCTGTTTTTCTTTCATTTGTTTTTGAATTCTTTTTGTTGAGGGGAGATCACTGCAGCAGCCATTTCCATAGGGGGGTGAACTGTATTTTTTTGTTTTTGTATTCTTCTTTGGCTTTGTAGTCTCTGGTTATCATTAATGGATTATTGCAGTGTAGTTCTTTTGCGGCTTTAGCCAGTGCCTTCAGTTCCCTCTCCCGGGTTTTATAATCAGGGATATCGTAGCAGACCTGAATCAGTTGTTTTATCCTCAGGCTTTCTCTAACAACGAAGTCAACCTCTCTCTGCTGGTGATCTTCCAGTAATAGATCTCAATCCCGGGATATGAATAGAATTGTTTTATGGGGGGGATGTGTTGGTTTTTTTGGGTTTCTGTTGCTGTGTGTGGTGGTTTATAGGAGGGTTACGGGAAAGAGAGAAGATTCATTTGTAGGCTTGGTCGTGGTGTGTGAATCTTGTGAATATGACAGTATTGCCTTTTATCTTGAAGATGAGTACGAAACTAGTGATATGAACTTTTTTGTATTCACTGGAATCATGTCTGAGGTTCTTGAAGTGCTGGATGGAAGCCTCATCGCAGGCACCAATTTGCTTGATCTTTTTTTGAATAGCTCTGAACAAGGCAGGATCTCTTCTCTTGATTTTTCCGAGGGTTTTACTGATCTTGGAGGTGTCTATGTTCATAATTCCTTACACCATCTATCAAACTCCTCCAACGTCATTGGTTTCCCGGATGGTTCTTTCTTTGCTTTTTCTAGTTCCTTGATGAATGATTTTTTCAACGGGAGTTCATCCACCGGATGCCAGTCTATTCTCTCACAGAACTCTTCATCTTCTTTAGATAGTTTACGTGTTTTAACGTATCTGTCGAATATTTCTTTTTTGAGGGATTCCTCCCGTGTTACTTCAGACCAGTTTACCCAGGGGAATCTTAACAGTCTTTGTTTGAATGATTCTTCCATTGAAACAGTTATGCATGCCATTTATAGTTCACCTCTTGCATGTAGTCTTTCCAGCACTTCCAGTCTCTTTTTCAGTCCTTCTTTGACCACTTCCGGCCAGTTTACATCTGGACGCTTATCCAACCTCTCCTTTAATTCGTTAGGTATGGAAAACGTCATTCTGACTTTTTTTTCCAATGTACAACACCCCTAATTACATAATTACATGTGAATACATGCATATATATGCCTTTTTTGGAAGATTTTTTGCTTTAATCCTGGCAACAGAAGCCTGTGGCATGTATGATGGTAAGGGGCTTTTCTTCCTAATCCAGTTTGAGGGGTGGGGTATGCGAGCTTGACATGTGGGGGCTGTTAACAGCCACATATCCTCCTCCATACCCCTACCCTCCTCCTTTTTTTTACTCGGGTTCCATTAACTCTGCATCATAAACGAAATCAATGTATACCTGAAATACCTATAAATAACTGAGGGTTGGGGGGTTTAACATGATGGATGATATTGAGTATCAACAATTGGAGGCGAAATTCCTGCGGTCTTTCGCTAACGTACCCCTAACCTTTAAGAAAGGAGATAATCGTCGTCATATGGGGGGGATACATTCAATTGGTCCACCGTAAAAGCTGAAATCACATATGATACAGAAAAAGCACCTGCAATACTAAAGCATCTGAAGGAAATCGGGGTAGTGTAGATGACTGGAGAGAAGAAGAATAGGGGTGAAACCTCCTCTGCTGATATTGAATACCTTAAAAAGCTGGTGAAGGAGAGGCTATCTGCTATGCTCCCTGATGTCAGTTTCTCAGTTGGCGGTTTCGGATACTTCACCCGGGATGAGTTAATCCGGGAGGTGGAGGAGGAATCGGAGGTGGGCAGGGAAACAATAGACATGCAGATCAACTTCATCAGAAGGATGTCAGGGATGGCTTGACGAACCAGTCGACTTTTAGGATGGGGGAACCGAGGTATTAGTTGTTTGTCTCTTAGCCTGGTTCTACCCGGATGCCTTAATCCACCGGTGCAGTGTCCTGTATGGTTCCTCCGGGTCTTTTTTATACAGCAGGAAATTGAGTTTATTGTAGTCTCTTAGATAACCCTAATATTCTACTGATGGCCCTATGAAGTAAGGATATGGTTGACCATCAGCGACGTTGTAAAATGAGCCCTATGAGTTTTACTACTAAAAGTGCCAAGATAAGAGCTAATATTGCAATAACGCACGTTGCGGGCATTATCTCAACCCCGAAAACCTGATTCGCAACTAAAACCGATAAAGGAACCAAAGCCACACTCAAACCAAAACTCAGAGCAAGCCTCTCTACGCCCTCTATCTCCTCACCCGAAAAGGAAACTAATGTAGCCACATAACCCGGCAAAAAAAGCACAAACACGGTGCCGGATATCACCCTCAACGTCATTAACACCGGAACATCAAAGAAAGCCAAAAGAAACAATACGCTGGATTAAAAATCAACGCATCCTCAAACAAGTGGGCAGCGAAACCCACCGATGCAAAGATAAATGAATCCAGGAACCTGATGCCAACACCCCGCAACAAAAAACCCACAAAAACACCATAGAGAAACATGAAAGCAATATTATGGAAGTCGCCGTGCCCAACCGGACCCCCACGGAAAAACACAGACACACCAAACATATCCAACACCGAACCAGCAACAAAAATCAATATCCGGAGCATAAGAACTCGCAACAATAATCCACCCAAAATCCCTGCCAGTCAAACGAAAATAAAACAAACCAAAAACCACCGCCACCGTCACAGAATAAACCCAATGCTCGAAAATCATTATAACAACCAATTAAGCCCACAACAAAATAAATAAAACCCCAACCCACACAAAAAAAAAACAGAAGTTATTTTTAATCACAGAAACCCAAAATAATAACATAGGTGAGCAAAGTGCCAATAACAATTGAAAAAATACATAAAACCGGGATGTTCATCGAAAAAGCATTTTATCCTAGAAAAAAACATAAAAGCATCGAGTTAAGAGGAATATTCTCAGATCTAGGGAAAAAACTGAAGAAGGAAGGTAAAACCTCCGTCGACCTCGTCAGAGAATTAAGAGAAATATAAATGGATACATTATACCTTGACTCCAACATCCTGCTGAATGTACTACTGGAAGAAGAAGATTTTGTGGAGTCTTCCTTTAAACTACTACAGAACATAGAGAAGAACAAATACCCCGCCGTAACCTCCCTGCTGACAATAATGGAGATACATAGGATACTACAAAAACATGGAAAAACAGAAAACGAGATAACAGAAGTAATTCAAAAAATACCAAGTATAGGCATCGAAATAATAATACCAGAAAGAGAAGATATGATATCCTCCTACGAATCTGTTAGAAGACACAGAATAGATCCCGCAGACTCTATTCATTTATCTGTTGCCGTGGCATCATCCACGATCTTCGTAACACGAGATATCGAACTAAGTAAGAAAATAAAAAAAACCATAAAGATTGTGAAACCAGAAGATCTATGATCATCATCATTTCTGAAATTCAAAACTCATTAGGAACAGTTGCGACACCGACATCCTCCTTTAGATAGAGTTTTGCAGCAAGCATCCAGAAGATGAAGCCAAATCCGCTCAAGGATATGTTTGTTAGCATAATAAAGAATGAATTCCTGCATACAGGATCCTTCAACTGATCTATCACCGCATATGAAGTTCACCGATAATCAGACACAAAAAAAAGAGATACTCCGCAAATTCTCCGTGTTTTCAAAGAGAGGAAAAAATGATACACAGCGAAAGAGATATATAAAAAAAATGGAACTACTCAGGGGACTGTTGGGTGATACTACACGCCCTCTTTATCCAACCGCTTCCCTCATAGAAGGTTCTCAGCATCGCACACAACGCCACAGCAAACACACCTAAAACCAGCACCTGACTGTCAGCAACACCCTAACAAATCAGGACTGTAATCCAACAACCCGAGGCCGAACTCTTGGGAAGAAAAAAGGCCAAAGAACAACAAAAAAAAACATCCTCAAACAAGTGGGCTGCGAAACCAACCAACGCAAAGAAGGAATGAATCCAGGAACCTGATGCCCACAGTCTGCAACAAAAACGCCACAAAAACCATAAAAAAACAACACACCCAGCTAAACCAGAAAAACCAGGGTAGGCATAGACCACCTACCCCAAAAAAAAGTATTTATAAATCCAGAATCACCTATAAATACCAACATATAGAAAGAGAGGGAAAAAAATGGAGGAAAACAAATTACTCTCCCGTATTGAGATGAACCCCACAATAATGGTGGGCAAACCAGTAATTAAAGGAACACGCTTAACCGTAGAATACATCATGGGGCTGCTGGCACATGGAACCACCGCTGAAGACATCCTCCAAGAATACACCAAACTGACAAAAGAAGACATCCAAGCCTGCCTACTATATGCCTCCAAAACCCTCAACAGCACAACAATTATACCTTTAAGTGCAGGGGTAGCTTAGACATGCGATTTCTAGTAGATGAATGCACAGGACCTGCTGTTGCCAGATGGCTACGAAGTCAAGATTATGACGTATCCTCGGTTTATGAAGAAAACCAGGGATTAGATGACGAAAGTATCCTAAAAAAAAGCGAATACCGAAAAACGCATTCTGATCACAAACGATAAAGATTTCGGAGAAGTTATCTTCCGTGAGCAAAAAATACATAAAGGCGTAATACTCCTACGACTAAAGGATGAACAAACCCTAAATAAAATATCGATATTGAAACGACTACTGAAGTATTACAAAAACAGATTAAGTAACAACTTCGTTGTTGTAACAGAAACAACGATACGAATTGTGGAGACAAAAAAATAACACACCCAACCTACACAATCTCCCAAATCGTAATATTCCTACTCCGAACCCCACTCACCTTACCCAACATCACCATGTACTCCAAGTGATTATTCACAGTAGTCCAACAGATATTCTCCTCCCAAGATATCTCGCTGACAGTCTTCGGACCCTCCTTTAAGGAATCATACACCTCCCATCCAATAATCTGCAGTTCCAGTTTAGGCATTAAAGAAATGAACCGGATCACAGGATGCGGAGGAATCGAATGCATATGGATGCAGACGGCTGCGACAGTAGTATTCTGGCTGTGGATTTGGTGGGAATACAAAAAAAGTGCTGAAAGAAAGATAAAGGCAAACATACCTACTGGAAATTCACTGGATATATCCACAGCGAAAAAAGATAATAGTATCATTTAATCAAGTCCCTTGGGAAAACCTAAACATCCTCCCCATCCAGTCGCCCCCCTCATACATGGTCCTCAGCATCGCACACAACGCCACCATAAACAAGCCTATGACCAACACCTGACTGTCAGCAACACCAAACAAATCAGGACTGTAATCCAATACTCCGAGGCCGAATCTCTGGGAGGACAATGGCCAGAGGAAACGATACGCTGGATTAAAAACCAACGCATCCTCAAACATGTGGGCAGCGAAACCCACCGACGCGAAGATGAACGAATCCCGGAACCTGATGCCAACACCCCGCAACAAAAAAACCCATAAAAACACCATAGAGAAACATGAACGCTATATTATGGAAGTCACCATGCCCAATCGGACCCCCATGAAAAAACACAGACACGCCAAGCATATCCAACACCGAACCAGCAACAAAATCAATGTCCGGAGCATAAGAACTCGCAACAAATAATCACTCCCAAAATCCCTGCCAGTCAAACGATAATAAAACAAACCAAACACCACCGCAAACGCCACAGAATAAATCCAATGCTCAAAAATCATTATAACAATGAATTAAGCCCACAACAAAATAAATAAAACCCCAACCCACACACAAAACAACGGAACACACACACCCCACACCATATCACACACCACATGAGTTGAAAGAATCACACAACAAAAAAATGGAGGAGGATAAGCCCCAATTTCTTATTTTAGATTCCAGCCCAGGGATCATCCTATCCTGTTCCTCAATGATCCTCTCAAGCTCCCGGATCCTCTCCCTCTGACCCCCCACATCCCCCGGCCACCACTCATTCTGCTTACCCACCCTCTTATGGAAAACCCAGCCTTCTGCCTTCAATGGGTTGTGGCAGCATACCAATTCAAACCCAAAGTACGGGCAACCTACCCCGCAGTGCAAGGGAAAACAAACCACCACACACACACAAAAAAAAGACCAAAAGAAACGATACTATGCGGGCAGATAGAACACCCCCCAGATCCATAGCCACAGGATTTAAATTCCAAATCCAAGATAATAGCATGACCAGAAAAAAAAATAAAGACTTTACAGTAGTAATCGAACAAGACGAAGACGGCATCTATGTAGGCAAAGTACCGGACATCCCCGGATGCTACACACAAGGAAAAACAACACAACAAGTACTTGAACGAATCCAGGAAGCTATCCAGGTATGTATTGAGTCTGAGGAAGAAGAAGTCATCCCACTAAAATTTATTGGACTCCAACAAGTTAAGGTTACGGCATGACCAAACTTGTTTCCACTCCTGGAAGGAAATTATGCAAAATACTCTCAAAACTAGGCTTTCAAAAAATTCACCAAGTTGGCAGCCATACAAAATATGTTCACCCAGATGGAAGAAAAACAGTAGTTCCAGTCCATGGAAACGAGAAGCTTGGAAAAGGTTTGCTCAGAGAAATCCTTAAGCAGATTAAATTAAGTAGAGAAGAATACGAAAAACTAAGAAAGAAAACCTAACCCCCCCCTAAAAAAAAACAGGATAACCCGAACACACCAAAAAGAAGACATCAAACACTCACTCGCAGACATCACGAAAACACAAAAAAAAACAGTTAGGCTACAAGCCAAAATATAACCTAACAAGAGGACTCAACGAAACAAGCCAACATTCCATAGGAGATTCATAAACGATCTCTTATCTTAGACTCCAACTCCTGAATCCTCCTGTTCTGTTTCTCGATTATCCTCTCAAGCTCCCGGATTCTCTCCTTCTCCCCTCCCGCATCCTCCAGCTACCACTCATTCTGCTTACCCACCTTCTTATGGAAAACCCGGCTCTCCGCCTTCAACTTAGTCAGATGAATTGTGGCAGCATACCAACTCAAACCCAAAGTACAGGCGATCTCCTCAGCAGTGCAGGGAAAATCAAACCCCCTGGGAAAACCTAAACACCCTCTTCAACCAACCACCCCCTCATACACAGTCCTCAGCAACACACACAACGCCACCATAAACAAGCCTAAGAGAAGCACCTGAGTGTCAGCGATGCCATACAAATCATAACTGTAATCCAATACTCCGAGGCCGAATCTCTGCGAGGACAACGACCAGAGAAAACAATACGCTGGATTAAAAACCAACGCATCCTCAAACATGTGGGCAGCGAAACCCACAGACGCGAAAATAAACGAATCCAGGAACCTGATGCCAACACCCCGCAACAAAAAAACCCACAAAAACACCATAAAAAAACATGAAAGCAATATTATGGAAGTCGCCGTGCCCAATCGGACTACCATGAAAGAGAACAGTTACGCCGACCTTCCTCAACACCGAACCAGCAACAAAATCAATATCCGGAGCATAAGAACTCGCAACAATAATCCACCCATAATCCCTGCCAGTCAAACGAAAATAAAACAAACCAAAAACCACCGCCACCGCCACAGAATAAACCCAATGCTCAAAAATCATTATAACAATGAATTAAGCCTACAGCAAAATAAATAAATTAAATCACTGTCCTAGGTTGTTGTGAACCCCACCCACACCAGATAATGACCCAAAACCTCACCCACCCTTCTATATAAACACAAAAACCCAAAAATTAATCAGTGAATAAAAAAAAAAAAGAACGATGCAAGAAGAAATCTACCCCGAATTAAAGAAAATAGAAAACGAAATCCAGAGTTTAAAAGTCCTGGTTCTCCAGACCTACCAAATACCTAAACAATTAGTCTCATTAAGGAGTATGGGTAAATTACTGGTGAATGAAGAGGAACTTGAAAAATCCATCCAAGAAGCGAAAAAATCTCTGTTCAAACATGCCCTAAAAGGATTCTGAGGCATAAAAGATGTTTTACGTAACTGACACGCACGCACTAATCTAGTATATAACTGGAAAACTACCCGGGAAAATAGATGAAATATTCACGCAAGCTGAGAAAGGAGAATACATCATATTTATCCCAACAATTGTTCTTGCCGAATGCAAATATCTAGTAGGACACAAAAAAATAGAGCTGGATTTCCCGGAATTATTGAGGAAGATAGAGATAGGTAAAAACTTTATACATGTCCCATTTGATCTCCGAATTCTGAAACTCATGCCTGATGAGATTACAGATATCCATGACCAAATCATCATCGCAACAACAAAACTACTCAATGCAAAACTCATAACAAAGGATAAGCAAATTAAGGAATCTAAACTTGTGGAAGTGGTATGGTAAAATATTTCCTTCAGAAGAAAAAAAGAAGCCCACCTATATAAAAAAAAACCGAATCCTGCACTGGTAACGTAATACAAATTAATCTTTTATCTAGGTTCTGAATCAACCCCCATGGGAAAACCTAAACATCCCCCTCATCCAGCCGCCCCCCTCATACACAGTCCTCAGCAACACACACAACGCCACCATAAACAAGCCCAGGACCAACACCTGACTGTCAGCAACACCCTAACAAATCAGGACTGTAATCCAATACTCCGAGGCCGAATCTCTGCGAGGACAATGGCCAGAGAAAACAATACGCTGGACTAAAAACCAACGCATCCTCAAACATGTGGGCAGCGAAACCCACAGACGCGAAAATAAATGAATCCCGGAACCTGATGCCAACACCCCGCAACAAAAAACCCACAAAAACACCATAGAGAAA
>CBFCYF010000063.1:0-10617 GCA_965602195.1 uncultured archaeon
AGTTAGAATGCATATACTCTGAATTTACCCTTGATCAATGGAAGCAGATTATAGAAGATATGAGTGTATTCATTAAAGAAAAGGATCCAAGCATAATTACGGTTGTTGATTTATGTTGTCATGACAAGGAAATAGATCTTGCCCCAATGTTGGTGGATATACCGACCTTAGATGTTGTAGCATTCAATTTCTATGGTAACTGGCCCCTCGTAAAAGATCCAACCTACATAAAGTTAATAGATGGCGTTGCGAACCATAAAGAGGTCTGGATAGGGGAATTCTGGGATGATCTCGAACGCAACGAGACGAGGCAAACCGAAAAAGGAAGATGGCAAACCGAACAGGAATGCAAATATATAAAAGCAATAACATATTTTGCTCAAAAACATGGAATAACAAACATCAATGTCTTCTTCACCAATAAATTTATTATATATTCGCCTGCAGATTGGGAGGAGCCATTATCTAATAAAGAGTTGTTATATTGGTGGACTCGTAAGTCGAGGACCCCCAGTTTCTGCGCCTACAAAGATGTTATAGAGGAGGTTAGAAACAAAACAAGGAAATGACCCTGAACAAAAAAATCTTGATTAGACTAGGAATCCTGGTAATCGCAGTTGTCTTGCTCGGAGGATGCATACAGAAACCAAAGCCTACAACAACCACGACGACAACTACCCTATCTCCAACAACAACGATATCTCCAAAAACGAGAAATCTCTCTCAGGTCAAGGTTGCTTATCTCTATCAAAGTGTAACTGACGGTGTTCCTCCTGAAAGAAGTGCTGAGGATATAGCTGATATTCTTGATGACACAGAAACCGATTTTGTTTTCAGAGGTTTTTGGAAGAGATTCCAACCTGATGAAACATACACTCAGCTTGCACAAACGATAAGAGCGATTAAGGATAAATCACCTGATCTGATATTCTGTGGTGCTGTCCCTGCTCAGCGTGTCTGGATAAAGGACAGAAATCTAATAACGGGCGAAGTTATTGAATACCCGGAAACCTGGAGGATGGCACTCGACCCTGCTAAATGGAATATCACTGATGTTTCAAAAGAGGAACTTCAATGTGAGATCATCAGACGAAGGGGGATGGTAGGTGACTGCAGTGAGTTTGATCCTAGTGAGGTGTATGCATATTTCCCTGATATAACTAATGAGGAATTTCAGGAACTCTTCTTGAGTTGGATAAAAAAACAGATAGATTGCGGTGCAGATGCAATCTGGATTGATATGCTGTTTAAGCAGGCAGGGATCTTGAGAAGTTATGCCTGTCCCGAGCATCCTGCAGTGAAGGAATCTTTTGAGGCCGCTTCAAAAATGGTGGATGAAATACACCAGTATGGTGACTCAAAAAGAAAATATATCTATGTCGGAACCTGGTCAGGGTTTCAGGATTATCCCTATGATTTGCCGGATATAGATTTTGTTACGATATGGCGTCCTAAGCCAGATGAGATAAAAGCGATGGAGATAGATGAAACAAGATGGGATATAACTATTTCACAAATCAGAAATAAGTTGGGGGATACCCCAATTTTCGCCTTCCTTGATTGGGGAACCAACGACGGAAGTCCAACAGGAGTCTTCAGTCAAATGCTGGAGCCAGAGGAACAGAGAGAGTTTCTAAAAACCGTGGATAATTTTTCTTCAAGCAGAGAGGTAATTTTTGTTTATCCAATTCACGGCGGTTTTATGGGTCCAAATGCCAAAACGCTCTCTTTCGGTAAATACAAAACCTACGATTCTCTCGCTCCTGAATTCCAAACCTATGAAACGATAAAGGAACTTGCTCAGGATAAGGAATGATATCAGAGTCTTTCGTCCAAATTCTGTATTGTCAGACTGGAAGTCAGCCAGCAGGCGGTTAAAGCCGTCACTGATCCCTGCTAGGAAGCCGCTCATCTGTAGCTAATTGTTTTTTTTCTTTTCAACCAATCTACGAAATCATAGACGATTATATTGTAGACCGGGATTATGTAGAGTGGCAGGATAATGCCGAAGATGCCTCCGGTTATGGCTCTAATCAGATTTGTACTTTCATAACTTGTCACCATCTGGGCTCCACCATCCAAGCCCATTGGGATCAGGGAAAGGATAAGAAGCCATTTACCCGGCGTTTCCTTATTATCGATTTCTTTGAATAGGGGATAGATTAGTGAGGCAATCAGGAATCCGAAGTAAATAGCGGTGCATCTTGCGCAGACCGCTAATTTATATCCGAACAGAAACAGGGAGCGCTCCGGCAACTGATGGCATCCGGGAGAGAATAGAAGATAGATCAAGTTAGCGGCGAACTCCTGATGGAGGCTCATAAGATACGGCGCAAGGATGATGAGAAAGCACCACACCAGAACTGGAAACAGGAAGATCAGGTAGATTATCTTTTTGTACATACTTTAAATATGAAAAATAAAAAAGAAAAAGAGGAGATTATCTCTTTTCCATTAATTTGACTGCAATTACTCCTCCAACGGCACCGAAGATTACGCCTAAAAACAGGTACACAAAGAACCAAAATATTTGCGATAATGCACCTAGTCCCATATTTAAAAGCATCTCTTCTGTTCCTGCACCGCCCATAGCAATTCCTAAAGCACTGAATAACATGCTTAGAACAAATCCAAGTACTGTTATTAATATAGCGGAGACCACACCGCTTAATGCTCCGACAATAGCGCCGTCTTTCAATTCAATTTTCGCTTTCTTCGCCAAGAAGTAGGCAGCTATAGCACCACCTACCATGTACCACATACAACAGAGGATATTACAACAGGGAATTGCAGACAAAATCCCCGACACCAGCCCGCCAATGAGGGCGGGAACCATCATCTTAGAGTTATCTACCATATGATCACCTCAGTTAGGTATAGTTATGTATTCTATTTACGTATAAAAATATAAATCTCATACAAACAATGAGATGGCAATTGAGAAAAGATTTCACGCTACCTGAAAATGCGTGGAGAGGAGTAATCTTTATTTACCCAATACACGGAGGCTTCATGGGCAAAGGAGCGACAAAGCTCTCCTATGGTAAATACAAAACCTATAACAGCATTTATTTCGAGACATATGAAACCATTAAAAAACTTGCTCAGGATAAATCAAAGCCTGGCTAAGTGAATAAAAACATGAACAAAAAAATCTTTTTCGGAGCAGGGATTTTGATAATTGTAGTTGTTTTATTTGGGGGATGCATACAGAGACCAGAGCTTGTAACAACCACAACTACTTTACCTGCAACGACAACAACAGTTTATATAACAACTACGGTTGTAACAGAATGTGGCAACGGAATCTGTGAATCAAACGAAAACGGCTTTACCTGCCCAGAGGATTGTTGTGTTGATGGGGACGGAATTTGTCCTGCTGGATGTACTTCTGTGAATGATGATGACTGTGAACCGATTGAAGTCAAAATAGAGACGATTCCTGACTTAATGGTGGGCATCCACTTAGAGAAGGCACAAGATGCCCTGGGCAACCCTTCTATGGTAAGAGATGCGGTTAATCAAATTGGCTGCCAGCTCGTCTCCCGTGGCTGGGACGATCATCAGTTCGTGGAATATAGTGATTATGAAGATTGGTCTCCTGTTGCTCAGGCTGTAAATGACGGTGGAGCACTCTTTGGAGCATGGCAGTCGGTAGCTAGGATAAAAAAGGGATTTAAAGGCCAGGATGACCTCCTCACCGACATAGAATTTAACGATTATACTACCCGAGGCGCTGATGGAAAATCATATTACACAGGTGACAAGTGGACATACGACGGTGCAATAGCCAATGAAGCCTATCTTGATTATCTGCTTGCAGGCACCTATGCCCAGATAGATGCCGGCGCAGACTGCATCCATTATGATGAGATAGGCGGCGGGGGATACAGTTCACCTGAGGGAAAGGTTGGCTACGATGACTATGCCCTAGGCATTGCCAACTTCTGCCGCCCTTCTTCAGTGATCCCAACCGCAACTGCTGATTCCTACTCTGGAGATAATATTCCTACGACTGCTGTTGACGGTGATACACTTACATACTGGGTCTCCGATGAGGGAGGTGGTTTCCATTGGTTAGAGGTTAACCTGTCCAGAAGCAGGATCATCCGCCAAATCACATTATCCCTGCACCCAAAGTATTTACTCACCTCATATGAGATCCAGTACTGGGATGGGAGAGATTGGATCAATCTCGTCACTGAGACAGCTAATCCATCCAACCACCCATCCTATCTGGTACATCCGGTCTCCACCACAAAAATAAGACTCTATACCACCCAGCAACATGCAAGGGTGGCTGAATTCCGCGTCTTTGGTGAGGGATTCCGCCAACATCTAATTGAGAAATATGGCGAGGATTATGATTGGGCAGGTAAATTTAAGATAGATCTAACCCCCGGTGGCAGCCAGTGCCCGGACGGCACCATAAATTCCTTCAACTACCGGGCATATCTTGTCGACCACAGGTGGAGTGGACACAACTATGGAAAAAATAATCCTCGAGGAAGCGATCCCGCATACTATCCCTCATCCAATCCGCTTTACAGTGAGTGGGATCGATCTCCATCCTATATGCTCTGGAGTGATACAAAGTTAGGTGATTGCGACACTGGCGTTGGTAAATGCGCTCAATCTTTTGTTCCCTCTGCAGATGAGGAGATGATAGCAATCCATTTATACCTGAAGGCCAATAACCCATCGCACGATCTGATAGTGGAGATACAGAGCGACAATAACAACAGTCCAAGCGGAGAGATACTTGCAAGCGCAACAGTGCCAGGAAAAAATTATTCAACACAGGGTCATTACAAACGACATCCGATATTGTTACTTAACCTAACAACAGCAAAAGGTGTTGTGATAGAAGGCAAAAAGAAGTATTGGATAGTTGCCCACACTATTGACGGAAGTCTAAATGAATACCTGTGGCAGGGTTCCGGGGACGGTGCTGGAGCGATGCAGAGATTACAGGGGCTGTGGACTCCCCAGCCAGGAGGATTATTCTACGAAGTATGGACGGCAGAGGATATAAACACTTCCTTCCGGACAGAATGCGTGCGGCGGACTATAAGTTACCTTTATCAACATACCCGTGAATATGGAGATGCTGAAGGTAAAACAGTATATGTTACTGCAAATGGAATAGTGCCTTCAAGTGACTACAATGATGTTGGCATGGGCTGTGGAGCAGATCTCCCAAGAGATGATCCTGCTGCTCTCAGACCCCACCTCGACGGTACCCGGGTGCAGATATCTTACTGGAGACAAAAAAAGGCACAGGCTCAGCACATCAACGATGTTCCCACCATGATGTTCCTCGACTATGGCTTCGAAGGCTTCCCGTTTCAAGATCTAGCCACCCAGGCAGAGCGAGAGGCCTATCTGAGAATTTATGTCCCGGAAATGTATGCCTCAGGACTTCTCTTTTCTTATCCAGTAAAATTGGGCTGGGGTTACAAGGCCTACAAAGACTGGAACGAGGAAAAGACATCCACCACCTATGATGCTATTGTGAACCAAAGCAGGTTCCTCAACAACCACTTCTATATCTACAAGAATGTATCGATTAATCCTATGGAGGGAGATGCGAAAGTAGGCGTGGGAAGTCAATGGATAACCCCCTTTAATGGCGACCCATTAGGTGAAGCAAATGAAGCTAAGGTTTCCATCGCCCTGATGGATGCCGACGATGGAAGCAGGGTTTATCTGCATGTCATAAACCATGACTGGGATTCAAACGCTCATCGTATGCGCGAACAGACCAACATAAGATTTTTTGTGCCACTACCAAGCAACACGAGTGTAGCTGACATCAATATTATCTCCCCAGATTTTTTATTTAAGGACATCTCAGTTGACTGGCTCAGGGAGAGCGATGGCGTGTATCTTACCATGCCCTTATTGAGTTACTACAACGTCGTGGTTATAGAAGTCAATCCACCTATATGAAATGGGGGTTATCAGCTCCATTCCCCCAGGGTCTTGTCTCTCTTTTTTTTGATGTTGAGTTCCTCGATTCTTATTTTCCTGTATTCTATCTTCTCTTTCCTGAGTAGGATTAAGGCGTTTGATGTGATACTTGGGGCTATGAGTATGCCGTGTGCTTTCTTCACGTGTTTGCTCAGCCAATCCCGGTATCTCTTGATCTGGAGTGCGGCTGGCAGCCCTGCTCTTTCAACCTTCAATTCCACCACCACATACACGTCATCTATCCTCCCATAGAGGTCGAAGTATCCCAGAGGCGACTGGTATTGTGTTGTTTTCAGCCTGAATCGGGGGTGGATTTCTGCAGGATGTTTGGCGAGATACTCCTGCAGGTCTTTTTCTGTGTGCGTTAGTTCCTGCTCCTCGTCGTCCCGCAGGTTGCTGTGTGTGCGGTAATCCAGTATTTCTTCGAGGGTTACCTCCATGTCTTCATATGGTTTCTTTGTCCTCTGGCTGCGCAGTATCAGTTCCTGGTTGTATTCTGCTATTGTTTCGGTGGGTGCTCTCATCCAGTTCACTGGCTTGAATCCTGTGATGCTGTGGATTAATACCGTTGAGTCCGGCTTGATGATTATCAGGCGGTGGCCTGAGCCGATGATAGATTTGCTGCGGCCGCTGTATTGTATGCTGCAGCTGCAGGTGATCTGGACGAGTTTTTTTTCAGCCAGGTCTCTGTTGATCCGGTTGCATAGGCCGGCTTTAGACATTGCAGCCATATTCCATTCCTTCATCACAATTAATATCGTAGGGTGATGTTTCTCACGGTTTCGATAACCTCTCTGTAGCACTTATATTTTATGCTGTGGGCTTGGATTTGATCGCAGATTGAAATGTTTTTTTTGGCTTTGGCTATCTCTAAAAAGCACCCGTATTTGTATCCTGGCTCCTGGATTTTTTCACATAGTGGCAGCTCCTCTTTGTTTAAAGCGATACTGTAATAGCATCTGTCTCTGTAATTCTGATCCTTGATTTTATCGCAGATCAAGGGGTCTCTTCTGGCTACTGCGACATCCCAGCAGCATAATTCTCTGTAGAGTTGTCTGGGGATTTTATCGCATATTGAGGCGTTTCCTGAGACTTTGGCGACGCCTCGGTAGCATTCGTCTCCCCCGAATTGTTCCTGGAGCAGGTCACATATCTTCGATGCGTTATCTGGGTCTTTAACTGCTCTAAGAAGTGCGGATTCCATCAGACACATGTAGTCATGTCCACAGGCGTCTATTGCTTCGTTTATGGAGTCACAGGCAAGCACGCTTTTTCCACACCTACCCCTGTAGCTTTTTGGGTAGTGTTTCTCAGACATTTCCTCACACAGGGTTTTCCTCTGGTTTTCATCGGCTTCGCATATTACTGTGAGTTCGCAGATTGAGGATCTGATATCCTGGATGTTGTCGCAGACGGTGAGGTCTACTTTAGCTACAGCAACCTCCATGTAGCATGAGTCTTTGTTGTCTTGGTTTTGGATTTTATTGCATAGTGTCGGGTCTCCTTTGGCTGCGGCGACTTTGCTGCAGCATATCTCCTTGCTGGTTTCTCCATGAATTATATCGCACATCCAGGGTTTTTTTAGGCATACTGCGACGTTGTCTGTTATCGAGTAGACGTTTAGGGTAAGCACGGCTGTTAAAACCAAGACCAGAGTAATCAGACCAGCAACCCAATATTTTTTCATCAATTAAATTATTTAGTTGATTTGGAATAAAAGCTTCGTTTTACCGGAGATTATCAGGTGCCGTGTTCTTTTTTATCTCAGGGATTTTAATACATTTCAGGAGGAGGATGAGGCTCCAGGAGAAACCTACAACCCGGAATTTATATGGATAGTTCCATATGCTAAAACATGAAACCAGCAGATAACCTAACAACCGAAGAAGAGAATCCAGGAAAAGAAGAGAAAACTGAGGAAGTTGGCAAAACAGACAAAGCCATAGTCCGTTGTTTCGGTCGCTTCGTCATGATATTTATTATAGGTGCAATATTCGCCCTTATGTCAGAGCGCCCCAAGATGGCACTAGTATACTGGGGTATTGTGTGGAGTATTATGGTCGCAGTTCTGCTTGGGATTCCAGTCGCCATCCTGCAAGGCGTCAAAGGTTTTAAGGAAAAATGCAGGAAGCAGAAGTAGACCTGGAAAAAAAACATGGATGCAGGGAAAATTAAAGTAAGCTGGGATGCCCGGATGGGCCCTGTTTTATTCATCCACTACCACAACAAGAAATTCGGTTTAGCCCTCTGCCACAGACAAAAAGACCGCTGCATCAACCTACTTGGATACCCAAGCCTCCTGTGTGCACGATGCATGGGTATGCTGGTGGGGTTTATATTTACACTACCTCTCTGCTGCCTACATTCCCTGGACGCAACCACCCCGTTGGTCTGCATCTGTTGGATTAATGCCCTCCCTGGTCGTTGACGGGTCCACTCAATTCCTCGGTCTACGTGAAAGCAACAACATCCTCCGATTCATCAGCGGGATACTATTTGTTCCCGGCTTCTATCTAATATGGGAGCTGCTGATATCCTAACATATTTATGCCTGTAAAACAAAAAAAAGAGATAACAAACGTATAAGAGTTGCGAGGTTGTTTAAATGGAAAAACAAAAACTTTTGACGTTGGGGTTGGCAACAATATTACTTGCTGCTGTTATCTGTCTAAGCGGGTGTGTTGGGGGGAAACCTCAACCGTCACAGGCGACCACAACACAGCCCCACCAAGAGATCTCTGATTTAAATACATGTGCTAGATTAAACGGACATATATGTGAAGTAGGTGAAGATTGCACAGGTGAGTGGCTTAAGGCATCTGACACATTCAGCTGCTGCTCGAAAAAATGCAGATCCACCCTAAATGAAGAAGAAATATTAACCCTAGAACCCTTCAAGCCAAGCCCCGAAAACAAGGATTTAGGTGATGTAATATGATGAAAAAAACCCTAACCGTACTGGTATTACTCCTGGCCATATCCTCTGTTGGAGTAGCTTCAGGAGATTACTCCGTTTTGGGAAAACAGGTGGAGATACGGCAAGCGCATCTTACGTGGATCGCAACAATGCTGGAGGTAAGTATGGAGGCCACCATAGGATACATCGACGAAATCAGTGAAGGCACCGGCACCTCAGAGCTTTCATCGCTCCTAGGTGACTTCAGGGATCAAATCAAGAAAACCGAGGAATTAACCACCCATGTTGCACTGGATGATGCGATCATACAATTAACTCAGATAATAGGTGACTTCAGATCAGAGACCCTTAAACAGATGAATGAACATGACGGCGACGGTCTGCAGTTGTTGGATCGCATCATAACCGCTTTAGATGATAACAAAGATGAATTAGATAATCTGGAAGACGAGTACTGGGAAACACGGAAAAACAATGCCTTGGAGGTATTTGATATATATGTTGATTCCGCACAAGACATTCTGGATATACTGGAAGATGAGGGGTATGACATCATCGAAGCCCAAAAGAAGTTAAATGAAATCAAAAATAAGAGAGGTGACCTGGGGGAGGCACTGGGTGACAGAGACAACATCGAGATATCCTGGATATACCTTAAGATCGTAGACCTCTCACTGGAATTAGGCTGGATCGTAAGAGACCTGCAGGTTGAGATTCCGCCGGAAACAATGATAAAATACTGGATTGATGTCTGCGAAAGAGTGGTGGAGCGGACAGACACCCTAATCTCGGAGCTGGATTCTCTTGGAATAGATGTCACAGAACTGGAAAGTATCCAATCTAAAGTCGAAGCCGACCTGAAAGAAGCCCAGGATGCGTTCAACGCAGGTGATCTTGAAGCTGCAGTTGACGCGCTGGAAGACCTGGAAACAGACTTAATTGAGCTTAAAGACGCCTATAGTGAACCGTTGTTTGGAGAAACACTGACTGAATACGTGGAGGCTGAGATAGAGGCTGCGATGGAGGATGCGATAACTGCTGCGATGGAGGATGCGATGAAGGCAATGATTGATGAGTTAATTGATATGGTCGAACTTATGGAAGAAAGTATAGGGAAATGGAAACAGAAAAAATAAATAACCTATTTTTTCTTGATGTACATAGGGCATCTCCCGTTCCCACATTCCCTGCAAACAAACAGTTTGATTTCAGCGAGTGCTGTGAAAAGCAGCAACCAGAAAACAATCCACAGGATTTTGTTTCCCCAAAGCCAAAGCTGAGGTAACATAAGCAGGGTTGTTGAAGGTATTATCACCCCTAAAATATCCCAGAAGGTATAGTTGCTCTGCTCTCTCGGTGGAAGCAGACGTGACAGCTTGCCCGGGAAAATATGTCTGCATGAGTCCAGCCTGCAAGCACACTTCAGGCAGAAGGAATAGATTATTATTGGCGGAGAAACAAGGATTATTACAAGATACGTTAAACCTGCTACCTGGGATTCCCCCCACAGAACCCAGAGTCCGATGATGATTGAGATAGATATCAGAAACAGACTGAAGACACCATGAAACCTGCTGTTCATTCTTATCTCTATGATTCTTAATTATAAAAAATTCTGCACACATCCATATTAAGGCTGTGAAACCCAGTGTTTTAAAGATCGAAATCTTAATCAAATATCCTGATATAAATAAAAAAATTGCTTCGCAATTTTTAACTTGTATACT
>CBFCYF010000064.1:0-10380 GCA_965602195.1 uncultured archaeon
TGGTGATATTATGAGCAATAACGAGAATCAGGAATCTACTTCCGTGGAGATACCTAAAGGGTTGTATGAAAAGATAGCTAAGAGAGTGGATGATACGGAATTCACCTCAGTTTCCGAGTATGTGGTTTTTGTCTTGGAGGAGGTAATTAGAGGGGAGGATGAACAGGAGACACCATTTACTGAGGAGGATGAGAAAAAAGTAAAGGAGAGGTTGAGGGCGCTGGGGTATCTTGATTAGCAGGTTAATTAAAATGACGTTTCTTGTGTTGGGGATTGATGCAGCTACATGGACTATCATAAAACCTAATCTCGATAAACTACACACCATAAAAGGGTTGATGGATGCAGGCCCCCATAAAACCCTCACCCTCAATGAGAGGTCGATATCTGCCTCTGCCTGGTGCTCTATGTTCTCAGGAAAAACCCCCGAGGAACACGGACACACGGATTTCGTCATGAAAGGCAAACTCCGAAGCAGAGACGACATAAAAACGGAGTTCATCTGGGATATACTAAATGATGAGGGTTATGACGTGAAGGCCCTTAATATACCCTTTGTTATCCCACCCTACAACTTCAACTGCAGATTCAAGCTGATAGGTTACGGTCTTCCGGAAACCCCCCGGGAATGGCAGCAGGAGCTGGATTCTGTAACGAGTAAATCAATAGAGATACTAAAAGAGAAACCTGATTTACTGTGTGTGGCATACACCCTCCTGGATAGAGTGCAGCACTTCCACTGGGGAGAGCCGGTAGTCCTCAAATGGTATGAAAAAGTTGATTCCGCAATCAAGAATATAGTTTCTCAGGCAGACAAACTCATCGTAATCTCAGACCACGGATTCTGCAACCGAAAGGATGCACTCGTTCAGACATTACCTGAGAAAACACCCAGAGGTGAGATAAAAGGAGACCATCACCCGGATGCGATTCTTATCACAAAAAACATCAACTATGAGATTAATGGATTACAGGATGTTTTCTATGCGATTAGAGCGGAGATATAAAGAAAATGGATTTCGATGAAAAGGTAGGAAAGAGCAAGGATGTTATCAAAGAAGCAGTGGAGAGATATGGAAAAGATAAAATAGCGGTTGCCTGGACTGGAGGAAAAGACTCAACGGTTGTCCTTGGATTAGTGAGGGAGGCATTTAACGGCGAGGTTCCAGTGCCTGTGTTGTTCGTGGATACTTCGGTGAAATTCAAGGAGACATATGAGTTCATGGACAAATTTGTGAGGGAATGGGATCTGAATTTGATAGTTGCCCGAAATGATGAAGCCCTTAAAACCCTAGAGATCGCAAAGGACAGGGAGGAGTGTTGTCATCTATTGAAGACCGAGGCGTTGAATCAGGCGATAGAAAAGAATGGGCTGAAGGCCATCATCGGAGGAATAAGGTGGGATGAGCAGGAATCCAGGTCTGATGAGAAATACTTTTCACCAAGAAAGAATCATAATCGTGTGCATCCAATCCTCCATTTTGCGGAGGATGACATATGGCACTATATGATGGCTGGGGTCTTCCTCGCCATCCACTCTATGACAAGGGTTATAGGAGCATAGGCTGTGAGCCGTGCACCTCTCCCTCGGTTGAGGGGGGGGCGGAAAGGAGCGGACGAAGCCAGGATAAAGAGGAGATATGAGGAGACTGAGAGATATGGGTTACTTCTAATTCCCCGTTGATTGAGATACGTACTCACTGTTTTTTTTCTTTAACTTTTTATTACTACCCTAGTTTTTTCTCAAAATTTGATTTATGACTAGATTATCTTCAAACCGAAACATTTTTATAGTCGTTTATTCAATATTCTAATAATCAATTATTCTATCTGCCGATAAAACAATTAAAATGTATAAAAAGATTATGGTATTAGGGCTTTTAATAATGCTGAGTTTTTCTGTAGATGCCACGTGGTGGAACAATTCCTGGAGCAGAAAAGCACCAATTGAGATTGAGTCAATGTCAGATTTAAGCAACTATCAAATTCTCATAAATGTAACGCACAATTCTAATGTGCAAGATGACTTTTCCGATTTGAGATTCACGAATAAGGGAGAAAATACAACGCTGGATTACTGGATAGAAAATAAAGTCAATGGGGGTTATGCTGATGTCTGGGTTGAGGTTGATTCGATAGATACGAATAATAGGACTCAGGCTTATATGTATTACGGAAATCCATCGGCAAATTCTGAAAGTAATGGGAGTAGTACTTGGCAACAATTTGAGGATTTTGAGTATACTGACAATCCAACAAATCAGGGATGGGATGCGAACACAGGTTTAACAACATCAACAAATTGGGCTAAACACGGTTCCCGTTCATTATATGTATACGACGGTGGTACGAATGTTCGTAGAACATATGATATTTCTCCTGATGGAGCACACAGATTGTTGGTTTGGTGGCTATCAAATCAAAGCACTTTATCTTCCAGTGGCTCATTTTTTTCAGCAAGAGAGGTAGATGATACAAGCGATTATTCTTGGGTTGGGTGTGATTCAAGTAATAGTGCTACTAAATTAGTTTATAGATGTCATGATACGCATACTTTCTCAAGTCTTTCTACAGATTGGTTAAGTGATACTTGGTTTAGATTTGAATATAGAATATTGAACACAACTGCGGATCTATATATAGATAATGTTTTTCAAATAACAGATGACCATTTTGATGGTTTATATTCAGTTGGAGTGTATAATATTGCAAAAATGTATTTTGATACAATGTGTGTAGGAAAATATGTTTCACCAGAACCAACCTATTCATTAGGAGCAGAGGAAACCTCTAATCAAGCCCCAACCACCCCCACTCCCACTATCACTCCATCACCAATCTACACCAACACAGCGAAAATAACCTGCGCAGATCAGATCATCGACCCCGACGGCGATAAAATGAGTGTGACGATAACGATTTATAATGGAAGTACTGTATTAAATAATTGTACATACACCAACCAAGCTAGCAGCACTACCTTAACATGTAACGCCACAGACAACACGAAGTGGGTTAAAAGTGATGTCATAAACTGCACCGTGACCGCCACAGACAACAACTCACAGAGCAGCACAGGCTCCAATACTACAAGAGTAAGTAATTCACCGCCAGAAATAACCACTACTGCGGGAACGATAACAAAAGATGCTGACGGCACCCTATGGTCATACAACTACAATGCAACCGATCCTGACTTCGATACATTAACGTGGAGTGACAACACAACATTAACTGACATAAACTCATCCTCTGGAGTAATCTCAGACACTCCAGACAACGAATCAGAGGCAGGGACATACTCCATTCTAATAAATGTCACTGATGGAACAGCATGCGCTACAGATACCCTCACCTATCTTATACGCGATGTGACAAAACCGACGGTGACTATAACATCACCTGCCGCAACCACCTACCTAATAAACCAGGTGGCCTTGAATACCACCATCACAGACCCCCACCCAGATAGCTGCCGGTATTCACTGAACAACTTCACCACAAGCACAGCATACAACTGCAGCCATGTAATAATCTCCAATCTAGCAGATGGCTTAAATACAATCCAGGTTGCAGCCAATGATACATACGGGAATGTTAATAACACTGAATCAGTTACGTTCATCATTGATACAGAAGGGCCGAATGTAACCCTAACAAACCCCGCAAACAACACCGACATAACAGTTAATTCACAGATCAACTTTACCTGCTCGTTCACTGACGTATCAAACCTCGATACCGCACTCTTCTACTGGGATTATAACGGTAACTGGTCATTGAATGAGACCGCGAATCTCTCTAACACCACAGATACCGCAATATTCCTGAAGACTCTTACAGTGCTGGGGAATTATTCATGGAACTGCCGGGCCAACGACAGCCACGGATATGAGAGCTGGGCGTCCACCAACCATACCCTCTCTGTAGTAATAACTACGACCACCACCACACTCCCAACAACGACCACGATAAGGCGCAGTGGAGGCGGAGGCGGGGGTGGAGGCGGAGGCGGGGGATATGCCCTGCAGCCCACCGAAAGCTGCTTCGACGGACTGAGAAACTGTCACGACGATGCATGTGAGGAAGGAGTTGATTGCGGTGGACCATGTGAGCCCTGCATCTCCTGCTCGGATGGAATACAGAACCAGGGTGAAAAAGGGATAGACTGTGGAGGCCCCTGCAAGCCATGCCCGACTACCCCCTCAGGTATTACCACAACCACCATAAAAACCACAAAGAAACCAGTTACCACAACCACAATCACGAAGCCAAAAGCTACCTCGACCACGATAACAGCCACAACCCTAAAAATCAAGGAGACTACCACCACAGTATCACCAACAGAACAGATACCGTTGGGAGTGGCCTCTGTGGTAATAGTATTACTTCTTCTCCTTGCATTATCTCTTGTTTTGATGAAGAGATTTGGATAAAGGAAGGGGAGGGAATCACCACCCCATCCCTCCCCTCCAGGATCACTTCATGTTCCCTGATTTACACACTACCTTAATTCCTTTTTTACTCTTCAATACGATAAGATAATCTGTTGTTGAGGTGGTATTTTGGCTGATTTAAGGGATATTGATCCTGACATCGCTGATGCGGTAAGAGGGGAAATTAGAAGGGAGAGAGATAATCTGCAGTTGATTGCCTCAGAGAATCATGCCTCAAGGGCAGTACTTGAGGCTCAAGGCTGTTTAATGACCAACAAGTATGCTGAGGGTTACCCACATAAGAGATACTATGGAGGATGTGAATTTGTGGATGTTGCTGAAGACCTCGCCCTTGAAAGAGCAAAGAAACTCTTCAATTGCGAGCATGTGAATGTCCAGCCGCATTCCGGTTCCCAGGCGAACATGGAGGTCTACTTTTCGGTGTTGAAGCCGGGAGATAAAATACTGAGCATGGAGCTCTCACATGGAGGGCATCTGAGTCACGGCTCACCAGTGAGCTTCCCGGGCCACATCTACAACATCCACTACTACGGCGTGAGCAGGGAGACAGGGATGCTGGACTACGATGAAGTGATGAAAAGAGCGAAGGAGGTTAATCCCGACCTGATAGTCTGTGGTTACTCAGCCTACCCCAGGACGGTGGATTTCAAGGCATTCGCAGAGATAGCAGAGGCAGTGGATGCATACCTGATGTCTGATATAGCCCACATAGCAGGTCTTATAGCTGCGAAGGTGCATAAATCATCCATACCCTACTCTGATTTTACCACCACCACCACACATAAAACCCTTAGGGGTCCGAGAGGCGGGATGATAATGTGCAGGGAAGAACACGCAAAAGCAGTGGATAAGGCGGTCTTCCCCGGGGTGCAGGGAGGTCCATTCATGCATGCTATTGCTGCTAAAGCCGTCTGCTTCAAAGAAGCTCTTACCAAGGAATTCCACTTATATGCCCGGCAGATCGTAAAGAATTCAAAGAGACTTGCAGAGGTTTTAATGAACAACAACCTCGATTTAATCTCAGGCGGCACAGATAATCATCTGATGCTCATAGATTTAAGGGACAGAAACATTACAGGGAAGGACGCTGAAAAGGCATTGCAGGAGGCTGGAATTACCCTGAACAAGAACTCGATTCCCTTCGATGAACAAAAGCCGTGGATTACCAGCGGAATAAGAATCGGAACACCTGCGGTCACGACAAGAGGGATGAGGGAACCTCAGATGGAACACATAGGGGAGCTCGTTACAAGGGTTGTGGACAACATCGACGATACCAGGGTCAGGGAGAAGGTGAGGTGTGAGGTCAAGGAGCTCTGCAGTGAATTTCCGTTGTATGAAGGCTATTGATTTATAAAGATGGGTAGGATAATAGATGGGAAAAAGATATCCTCACAGATCAGGGAGGAGGTGAATTCTGAAGTACTAAAACTGAAATCTAGAGGAATTTCCATAGGTCTTGCCACGGTAATGGTAGGTGCAGACCCTGCCTCAGAAATATATGTGGGTATGAAACATAAGGCCTGTGAGAGGGCAGGAATATCATCAAAAAATTACAGGCTCGATGAGAACACAAGCGAGGATGAATTGATTGCTCTTGTAGAGAAACTGAATCACGATGATGCAGTCCATGGAATACTCATTCAGTTGCCCCTGCCAGGTCACATTGACCGAAACAGGGCAATGTCGGCAATATCGCCTGAGAAGGATGTGGATGGCTTCCATCCGGTGAATATGGGGAAACTGCTTATCGGGGAAGAATTGCTTGTTCCGTGCACCCCCAAGGGGATAATAAGAATGCTTGATTATGAGGGGGTGGACTTGGAGGGTAAGGATGCTGTAATCATAAACCACAGCCCTGTGGTCGGCAAACCCCTTGCCCTTATGTTCCTGAACAGGGATGCGACAGTAACTGTATGTCACGTAAAAACAAAAGACATTAAAAGATATAGCCGGGATGCAGAAATTCTGGTGGTTGCAGCGGGAGTCCCTAACCTGATCAGAAAGGATATGGTAGGGGAAAACTCCGTAGTTATCGATGTGGGAATAAACAGGGTTGATGGAAAAATTGTGGGGGATGTTGATTTCAATAATGTTAAAAACAGGGCATCGTTAATAACCCCGGTACCCGGGGGAGCTGGCCCTATGACTATTGCAATGCTGCTTGAGAATACACTTATAGCGGCTAAAATGCAGTTGAATCTATGAGAAAATGAAAAAACTTAAGATTGGGGTTCTGGTCTCGACCAGTGGAACTGATTTACAGGCGATTATAGATGAGATTGAGGAGGATAAATTAAATGCTGAGGTATCTGTTGTGATAAGTAACAAGGAGGATGCCTATGCCCTTGAGAGAGCAAAGAAGCACGGGATCGACGCAATTTTTATAGATCCTAGGGGGAGAACCAGGGAGGAATACGATAGGGAAGTCATGGAGAGGCTGGATGAGAAAAAAGTGGATGTGATAGCATTAATCGGATACATGCGTATACTTGGCTCTGAATTCGTCCATAGGTATGAGGACAGGATAATGAACGTTCACCCGTCTCTACTTCCGGCATTTGCTGGCGGTATGGACAGGAATGTGCATCAAATCATCCTCGATCATGGGGTAAAAGTTACTGGATGTACCATCCATTTTGTGGATGAGGGGGCTGACACCGGGCCTATAATCTGCCAGGAGGCGGTTAAGGTAGAGGAAGACGACGATGTGGGCTCCCTTAGAGATAAGGTTCAGTCTGCAGAGAAGAGACTCTTCCCTGAGGCATTGAGGCTCTTTGGGCAGGGAAGGCTGAAGGTGGACGGTAGAAGGGTGAGAATCCAGGAGGCAGATAAGCAGAATGATTAAGAGAGCCCTTATCAGTGTTTTCGATAAACAGAAAATAGTGGAGTTCGCCGGTGAGCTTAAGAAATTGGGGGTGGAGATCATATCTACCGGGGGGACGGAAAAATTACTAACTGCGAGCGGGATAGAAATAAGGCGGGTGTCTGATGAGACGGGGTTCCCTGAGCTTTTTAATGGCAGGGTTAAAACTTTACATCCAAGGATACATGGCGGCTTGCTGAACGTGAGAGATAAACCGGAGCATCAAAGGGAGATGGAGGAGCATGGAATATTGAACATTGATTTATTAGTCTGTAACCTCTATCCCTTCAGCAAGACCATAGCCAGGGATGACTCAACCCTTACGGATGCAGTAGAGAACATTGATGTTGGGGGTCCTGCGATGGTGAGGGCAGCTGCCAAGAATTTCCATGATGTTACGGTTGTTATGGATCCCTCATACTATGATGAAATCATCATGTATCTGGGGGAGCAGGGGGAGGTGCCTCTTGCAAGAAGAAGGGAACTTGCAGCCATAGCATTCAAAACGGTTTCAGATTATGACAACATGATCTATGACTATCTTATGGAGGGGAAGGGTTTCCCTGAGATGTTTGATTTAAGGTACGTAAAAAACGGTGAGTTAAGGTATGGGGAGAACCCGCATCAGGAGGCTGTCCTCTACGGATCCCCTGTGGCAAGGGACCCGTGCATTGCAAACGCGAGACAGTTGCGTGGCAAGCAGCTTTCCTTCAATAATGTGGTTGATCTGGATAGTGCGCTGCAGATAATAAGGGAATTTAAAAGACCCTCTGCGGTGATAATAAAGCATACTAATCCCTGTGGGATGGCGTCAGCTGACTCGCTGGTTGAGGCATATGTCAGGGCCCTGGATACGGATTCTGTTTCAGCATTTGGCGGGATCGTGGGTCTGAATCAGGAGGTGGATGATGCCACAGCGCAGGAGATGTCTAAATTGTTTCTGGAGGCGGTAATTGCACCCTCCTACAGTGATGATGCACTGGATATCCTGAAGAGAAAGAAGAATCTCAGGTTAATGGAGATAGATGGGATTGATGGAGATGCGGATGAAAGGTGGTTGTTCAGGCAGGTGTCTGGTGGAATCCTCCTTGAAACCCCGGATGGGGGATTAGATGAACCTGACCTGAAAACGGTCACGCAGAGGGAGCCAACTGAATCCGAGATCAGGTCCCTGTTGTTCGCTTGGAAGGTGGTGAGAAATGTGAAGTCTAATGCAGCAGTACTTGCCAAAGATGATCAGATTGTCGGGGTAGGTGCCGGGCAGATGAGCAGGGTGGATGCTGTGAAATTCGCCATACAGAAATCATGTGGGAGGTCCGGTGGGTCGGTGCTGGCATCTGAGGCGTTCATCCCGTTCAGGGATAACGTTGATGAGGTAGCTGATGCCGGGGTAACAGCAATAATACAGCCTGGGGGCTCCATAAGGGACAAGGAAGTGATTAAGGCGGCAGATGAGCACAAGATCGCGATGCTTTTTACTGGAAGAAGGTGTTTCAAGCATTAGGGTGCGATGTCCCTGAGATATATCCTGTGCTTTCCTAGTTTACCCCCATAGTTGCCTGCGGATATCTTCATCAATCCCTTAACGTCTGTTGCACTCTCTATGGCGGTCTTCATGGCTTTCTTCACTGCCTTCAGGTTGACGCCGTTTATCACTATCTCAGGTATCGACTTCACACCCTTTGGGACCTTGGAGTCAGCTATTTTATCCTGCAAACTCGGACAGTAGGGGTGGTTGGTTGAGGGGCCAATATGCGGGTATCTGCCCCCCATCTTGGAGCCAGCGGAGCATATATCAAATGATGTGATCACATCCTCCATCTCCCTTATGGCATCAACTGCTCTGTCTCCCACCTCCAGTGCCGACCTAATGTCTCTACAGAAGAACCATATGGTTCCACCCATTATCCCCTGGCTGTAACCTAAATGTCTCTCTATCAGGAACTCCCCCATCATTATAGGTATGTTGATCATCTCCCTCCCATATCTCTCCTCAACCCATTCATATCCATCGCCGCAATTTCCCACCCTCTGCATTATGTCAATGCTGTCATCTGAATCAAGATAATTAAAAACCGAGGTAGTTGGTACAACAAGTATCCCCTGCCGTATCCTCTTTCCGAGTTCATACTCCAGTTTTTCCAGGGAATCTCTCTTGTAGTTAACCCAAATCTGTATAATTGCCCCCTTCCTGTTATCCGGGGTTTCACCACACGGTATTATTTTTTCTATTCCGCCTTCCGACTCCCTGAACACCGTGCAGGGCAGTGAGGTAGATGCAACAGCTGCTTTCTCCAGTCTCTTATCGTCTATTGCTGTGATACACAGCCTTGAAAATAAACCGTCGAATGCCTCAGAGTACGTATCCTCGATATCAATATCCGCCTTCATCTAAAACGGGCAAAGGAGACTCCTAATTAAAATTCTCTGAATTTTAATTTTTCAAAATTCGTTTAGCGAATTTTCAAATCCAAACCCATGGTTTGGTGGGGGGAGGAATTTGCCCTTTTCACCTCCTTTTTTTTAAGTTGTGAATCGTAATATATTGTAATGGCTCTTACGAGTCGTATCGCTTAAGGCATACAGTCAGCGATGACTGGCAGGCATCAGAACGTTTACCTGCTCCTATGGGTGATGGGCTGTCCCTGTGAGATGGTGAACGGGTAAGGGTTCGTTACCCCGACGTCAACCAGCCTAATGTCCTCCGTTCCTCTTTGAGGCGTCTTTCGGAGCTAACCTGACCTCACAAACGAAAACTGGAAGGACAAGCCACCTCCAAATCTATGATTTGGTGGGGGTAGTTGACTCTCATTTCGACTCTAAGTAGGTGGAGTCCCATCTGAAAACGGCGGTGGGGATAACACCCACACCCCTAATTTTATATTCCAGAATCACACTTTCCTTAGGTTTAAGGGTGCCGATATCCCAGATCAGTAAGTTATTAGGGCACTCCAGTATTGAGACTACCCAGGAATATCTCAATATTGAGCTAGATCTGGAGATGACCATTAGTGATTTTGTGCCGTTCTAACCACTCCCAACACAGACACACTCAGT
>CBFCYF010000065.1:0-10357 GCA_965602195.1 uncultured archaeon
TAGCTTTATCCTGCAGCACAAAATTTTGTCTTTCAGACAAAATTTTCTTGTTGTAAAATTCACGCTTTATTATGTCAATTAAAACCCGGCTTAAACTTCTACGTTAGCCTTCGGCTCACTCAGACCCTTCCAGAGAGTTTAACACATGACGCTGTCCCATAATTCAATTTCAACTCGAAAACCCATATTTTGGTCCTCAAAGAAAAAGGCAGTTATATGTATGAAATGTTATTTTAGTTATTTATCCGTTCGCACTATCGTCTAACACAGCCTATACGCCACGGGCTAACGCCGTTGCCCTTCGGGACATTCGCCTTCAGCGAATGTCGTATATGCTGGTTCCGTTACCCAAAATGATGTTCAAAGAACTTATCTATGGAACTGCTGGTGTATTTGTTCCATGTGATTCCTTCATCCATTAGGATGATTCATTCCCTGATCAGACTGCCTTTCCCAAGTGAGTTAAATGCCTTGAAGAACATTAGTGCGCTTGCATATGCCTGCGCCTCCATTGCTTTCACAGCCTCCTTGTCTATGGCGTGCATTTCATCAAAGAACTGCTTGAATGCGTATTTCGAGTTCTTGCCGAATATTTCATCATCGCTTTTCCCTTTACCGGCATATGTCTCAAGAACCCAGGCGCGTATTCTTTCATATAAGTCGATTTCATAGACCTTAAGCACATCCCACACGAGATTCTGCCAGAAGGTCCCTACATTACCCTTCAATACATCCCCTCTTGGGAACCGGGTTGCGATCAGATTCAGTGGGGTGCCTGTGATTCCGTGCTGTGCGATTCTCACATTAAGGTTTAACTGCCTTAGGGCGCCTGCGATCTCTTTAGTTCTTGGGATGTCGATTGAGACCTGCTCTATCTTCACCCCCCGCTCGTCGTAGATGTTTCCGTGGGTTGAGCCGTTTGCTATTGCAAGAAGCTGCGGGTGGATGCCTGCGGTGTTAAGCTCTGTTATGAAGGTTGTGGCCTGTTTTGCGGTGGTCAACATGAAACCTTCGTCGTCTTTCCTGCCTACTTCGCCGACCTCTACCTCAAGGCCGTATGAATCTATGCCTTTCTCTTCCATCTGTTCTGTGATCATCGTCCCGATCTCTATTGTGGCTTTCAGGTTTCCTTCAAGCTCTTCCTTTTCATTTGTTCCGTCGAAGTTGAAGATGTGTGATGCATCAATTGCATAGGATGTGAAGCCTGCATCTATCTGGGCCCTGACAAGCTCTTTCGTGCCTTTTATTGTTTCTGCGTCTCCGGCTTTAACTGAGATGTGGTCTGCGTGCAGAACCCAGGTACTGCACCCTGTTTTTTCTGCAACCTCCATGATTCTTTCTGCAAAATCTTTTGGGGTGTATCCGGTGTAGCCTCCCTTAAGGTCGCATTCGGATCTTGCGATCTCGATGAGTAGAGGGGAGTCTGTGTCTCTTGCAGCCCTCATTATCCCCTGCGCAACCCCTGGGATGTACCGCGTATTTACCGCCATTATGATGCAGTCTTTATCTCGGAGTGCGTCAAACATCTTTTTTCCGGAAATTGGTTTATAGTCTGCCATTTTATTTTATTTATTTTTTAAACATTTCCTCCATTCTCTCGATTACCCCTTTACTGCCTATGTATATTGGAACCCTGTGGTCTATTTTTTCAGGCATGATGGTGAGGATGTCTCTCTCTCCGTCGCTTATTCTACCTCCCGCTTCTGTCACTATGAAACCAAGCGGGTTCGCCTCAAACAGCAGCCTGAGTTTTCCCGTCTCATGTCCTGTGAATGCGGGATAGGAGAACATTCCTCCGTATTTAAGGTACTGGTGTACGTCTGCGACAAAGGAGCCTGAGTATCTGAGCTTGTATCCTTCATCTTCCAGGCAGTCTATGAACTTCCTATGCCTTGGGGTCCAGTCTTTTTTAAGTGCCCCGCTTGCATAAAGTTTCCCTTCAGGTATCCTGACGTCTTGTTCTATCATCACGTATTCGTTTACGTCGTTTAGTGCGAATACCTGTATGCCTTCTTTCACTGTGAGTGTGAGGACGGTCATAGGCCCATATAGCATGTACATCGCAGCCCGCATGTTTTCGCCTGGCTGCATGACTTTCCCGTTGTCGTATATGCCGATGATGGTTCCCACAGCAAGGTTTACCTGCACGAGTGATGAGCCGTCCAGGGGATCCATTGTCAGCGCATAATTTGCTCTGGCGTCCGGGAATCTTTTAACATCCGGCTGTTCCTCTGAAGCAGCGGCACTCACAAGGTTCGACTCCTTAAACACGCGCATAAGATGGTCGTCTGACCACTTATCGAGTGCAATCTGCGTCTCCCCGTAAACGTTTTTTGTGTCTACGTATTTCTGGTTTGATATGAATGCTTTTCTTATTGGATCAGCTTGTTCTGCGATCAGTTCAATCAGCTCTTTTAGTGTTTCCTCGCACCTGGTACCATCAAGATATTCATGTAGTGTTGTCATGGTATAAACCTCCTTGGCAGTTGAATAGGAATTAGAATTAAGAGCATAAAATACGGAATATTATGTTATTTTAGCATAGACATCAAAAATAGATATGTGAGATGATTGATCAGAGGATAAAGGATTTGTTGCAGAGGCAGCACTATAAGATTGTCGGCAGGCATTCTGCGGTGAAGCTCTGCCACTGGTTGAAGAAGAGTATTTTGGATGAAGGCTACTGTTATAAGCAGAGGTTTTATGGTATAAGCAGTCATAGATGCCTTCAGATGACTCCGGCTGTGGTGTGGTGTACCCATAAATGCATTTTCTGCTGGAGGAATACGGATCATACCCTGGGATATGAGCTTGGGGATTGTGATGAGCCCTCAGATATTATCGATGAGGCTATAGAGAAGCAGAGGCTGTTGTTGAGTGGATATGGGGGGATCCCGGATAGGATAAATAAGGTTAAATTCAGGGAGGCTCAGGATCCTAATCAGGCTGCAATATCCCTGGCCGGGGAGCCTACCGTCTATCCCAGGATCTCTGAGTTGATAGAGGAATTCAAAAGAAGAGGGTTTACCACCTTCCTGGTGAGTAATGGGACGTTCCCTGAGAGATTTGTGGATATGACGCTGCCCACCCAGCTTTATATCTCCATCGACGCCCCGGATAAGAAGACCTATAAGAGGGTCTGTAATCCCATAACTCACGGTACGTGGGAGAAGATAAACAGGTCCCTTGAGTTGCTGCCTTCCCTTGACACGAGGAAGGTGATAAGGATAACCCTGATTAAGGGCTTGAACGATATAAACCTGGAGGGTTATGCGAAACTCATAAGTAAGGCTGAGCCTAATTTTATAGAGGTGAAGGCTTTTATGCTCCTTGGGGGCTCAAGGGAGAGGCTCAGCCTAGAAAATATGCCTTCCTTTGAATATGTGGAGGAGTTCTCAGAGCGTCTGTCTGCTGAAGTCGGCTATGGTGTTGCGGACTCTAGCCCAGAGAGCAGGGTGGTTCTTTTAAGCAAAACCGATAAAGCTTATATACCTATTCCTCCAAAAGATTAATTATGGATAAGGAGATAGATTCCTACGGTGATGTGGGGATATACCGGAAGGAGGGTGAGTCTGTTTATTCATATATCATTAAAGAACCTGAGTTTACGGATAATGAGGAGGAGCTAGTCAAGAATCCGAAGTCTCTTATGATGGATCATAGGGTGTTAAGCACTAAGATAGAATCCATGAGGACAGCATATGATAAGGAGGAATTTTTAAGGGATAAGATAAAGAAGAGGATAAAGCACAAAAAAGTCCAGGTTAAGAATCTCGATGTCTTATCCACTAAGATAATAGATGAACTCTTCTTTGGCTACGGAATGCTGGGGCCGTTGATGAGAGATGATCTTCTGGAGGAGATAATGGTTAATGGAGTGGATACTCCGGTATTTGTTGTGCATAGGAAGTATGGTATGTGCAAGACTGAGATGAAGTATGGTGATGTGGAGTCAGTCCATAAATTCATCAGATGGACCTCAAGGTATGTGAAGCGTAGGATAGATGAAAGGCATCCTTTGTTGGATGGGCATATGATGGATGGAAGCAGGATTAATATTGCCGTCTCCCCTGCATGCCCCGGCGGACCATCCATCACCATAAGGAAGTTCAGGAGGTCGCCTTTCACCATAATTGATCTGATAGTGAAGAAGACTATAAGCTTGGAGTTGTCTGCATTTCTGTGGGTCTGCATCGAGGGGTTTGGGATTCACCCCTGTAATGTCCTGATCGCAGGAGGCTCGGGTGCCGGTAAAACAACCATACTCAACGCATTGGCGATGTTCATCCCGAGAAATGAGAGGATTGTGACTGTGGAGGATACCTTAGAGTTGAATTTTGATTTTATTGAGAACTGGGTTGCACTTGAGGGGGTTCCTTCTATAGTGGGTAAAAGGGAGGGAGAGATTACTATGGAGGTTCTGGTTGAGAATTCTCTGAGGATGAGGCCTGATAGGGTGATGTGTGGTGAGGTGCGGGGAGATGAGGCTGAGCCGCTGTTTGTGGCGATGGATATCGGCTTAAATGGTTCTATGGGAACAATACACGCCAATAATTGCAGGGAAACCATCACGAGGCTGATAAATAAACCCATGAATCTCCCTGTGAGAATGGCTCCGCTCCTCCATCTGATCCTGGTTCTGAACAGACATTATACTAAAGACAGGGGCCTTATAAGGAGGGTGAGTGAGGTGGGGGAGATAACCGGTCTGGAAAAAGATGTGGTTCAGGTTGGCGAGGTATATAAGTGGAACCATAAAATTGATAGGATTGAGAGGACAAATTATCCGATTCTCTTAAAGGATAAAATCTGTGGATGGTGTGGTTTAACTAAGAAGGAATTGAACACCGAGATATTTCGTAGGGCTAAGGTCTTGGAGTATATGCTGAAGAAGGGCATCCACAGGAGGGATGATGTTGTTCCCATGTTTCAAAGGTATCACCGGAGTCCTAATAGTGTTTTGGCGATGGTGAAGGAGGAGATGGAGACGGAATCTCAGTAAACTTCTTCCGGCTTAAATATCTTCTCTTGTGATAGCTCTATTTGGCCTTCCCTGATCTGTCTGAAGAAACAGGATCTGTAGCCTTTGTGGCATGCTCCGCCTTCCTGCTCTACCTTGATGAGGATTGCGTCGCCGTCGCAGTCTATGTATATCTCTTTTACTCGTTGGGTGTGTCCTGAGGTTTCTCCTTTAAGCCATATTTTTTTTCTGGTGGTTGAGAAGTAGTGTACGTAGCCTGTCTTCAGGGTTTTTTCGATTCCTTGTTTGTTTGTGAAGGCGCTCATCAGTACCTGCCCACTTTCAGAGTCCTGGGTGATCACTATTATCAGGTCTTTGATGCCGTCAACTTCTCTGGTCCTTATCTCATCCCATGGAAATTGCATTTTTTATGGTGCGGTGATTTATAGTTACATTTATAAATTAAGTATAAGAGGCAATAAAATATGGTGGTAAGGAGGTATGTAAAGAAGAGAGGTAAGAAGGGTGCCACAGGGGATGAGCCTGTTAGGGTTAGGACTCCGAGGGCGGGGCAGGTTCTGGGTGAGGTGGAGCAGTTGCTGGGTAATAGGAGGATGCTTGTGAGGTGTACTGACGGGCATACGAGATTGTGTAGGATTCCGGGTAAGATGAGGAGGAGGATATGGATTAAGGAGGAGAACATAGTCTTGGTTGAGCCGTGGAGTGTTCAGACAGATAAGAGGGGGGATATTCTGTGGAGATATAGGGGCGGCCAGGCAAGGTGGCTGCAGGATAGAGGATATCTTAAGGGGATTAGTGGGTCGTAGGGTTTTTGTTGTTTTTTCTATGTTCTTGTTCTAAGTTAGTAACTGATGAAGCAAAGCAGGTCGGAGCTGAGGAAGATTTCTGAGGGCGTGTTTGACAGGTCTACGTTGATGAGCTTATATAAGGCGTCGAGGGCGGGTTATTTTGATGAGTTGCAGGGTATTATTTCCACTGGGAAGGAATCTAATGTGTATTATGGTTTCAGGGGTGATATGGAGGTCGCGGTTAAGATTTATGCTGTGGAGGCATCTGATTTCAAGAATATGGAGAAGTATATTGTGGGTGATCATCGTTTTGGGGGTTGGAGGAATAGGAGGCAGTTGATTTATATGTGGGCGCAGAAGGAGTTTAGGAATCTGGGTAGGTTGTATCCTAAGGTGAGGTGTCCTAGGCCTGTGGGTGTTGTGAATAATATTCTGGTGATGGGTTTTATGGGGGAGGGGGGTGTTGCGGCTCCGAGGTTGAAGGATTTGCCTCCTGAGGATCCCCTGGATTGTTTCAGGAAGGTGACCCGTGATATGCGGAGGATGTATGGGGCGGGCATTGTTCATGCTGATTTATCTGAGTATAATATCTTGAATTGGGGTGACCCCTACATCATTGATCTGTCGACTGGTGTCGTTTTGGATCATCCTTTGGCTGATGAATTTTTAGGGAGGGATGTGAAAAATATCTGCAAGTATTTTTCGGGGTTGGGGGTTAAGCGGGAGGAGGGGGATGTCTTGAGGTTTATTAAGGATGTTAAGTGAGGTTATAAAGGCAAGAGGGCATGAGAATATCTCTGCCAGGCATAAGACGACGCTGATGTTCACAGGGGATGATTATGTTACCCTGCAGGGTGATTGTATTGTTGCTGTGGATGCCGATAGATGTATGGGCGATTTCCCTGAGGAATTCAGGGAGAAACTCAGAGATCAGAAGACGCGAGTCGAGATAATCATCAGATGCTCGGGGGCCTGTGAGAGGGTGGTTGCGTGGGGTCATCCGTCTCTGACGTTCAAAGACCCCAGTGATATGGTTGTCAGGAAATCATCTTTTGTCTGCGACAGGACGCTTGCCGTCGGGGCGGATAAGGCTGCTGTGGATCTCGGCAGGGGATTGGTGGATGAACTGAGGAAGGGCGGGGAGGTTGGAATCGAATTTATAATCCGCTGAGTTGATGGAACCTTTAGGGGTATTTACACTGAGAAAAAGAATTTATTTTTAGGATGTCCAGGATATAATAAGTAATTATTAAGCTTTGACGGTTTATATAGTGTTACATAGTTATCGCCCCCAGTATTTGTGTTGGTGTTTGTTGTTGCAGTGTCAGTTTGTAGATCTGCATCACAAGTTTTTCCAATATTTGTTGTGTTATGTATCTGCATCCGTCCCCTATCGTCTGTAGTTTGGTCTTCAACCAGTTACACAGGCTGCTTCTAACCACACTCTGTTTTAGGATAGTGTACGCTGTGAAAACCAGTGTCCAGTGGCGATGTACGCCTTCCAGTTTTCTCAGCTGACAACCCTCTAATCCCAGGTGTTGTTTAGCATCGCGGTAAAAGGTTTCTATCAAATGCCTGAGGTAGTAGTACCTTAGTATGCGATTGCGGTCAAAATGTTTGACGTTGGAGACTATGAATTTGGGGTCGCCCTCTAGCTCTGGGTTATCATAGCTTATTGCGAGTTTCACTTTTCTGTTCAGGCTTTTGAGTTTGACTGTGCGGGTGTGCACCCAGTAGGGGTTTCCACCCGCATGTGCTTTACGGTATATCTCCTTTGGTGTTTTTTTAGCGTATTCACTCAGGCTGATCCACCTGTCTTTATCCCATATTTGTAGGCTGCTTTTAGCAGCCATAACCCAGTTTTTGTTGTAGGATTCGATATGGTCTGCCAACTCCCGGCACAGGAACCAGCTGTCTAAAACATAGGTTTCAGCGGGTATCCCTAGTTTTTCAGCTTCATCCACCAACTCCATGGCCAGCATTATTTTGGTCTTGAAGCCGTGTTCTCTGGCTTCCTTACTATCCTCCTTGAAGTACTGGCGGAAATGAAGTGGATAGTGTTTACGCCAGTCCGCATAATGACTTGTGACAATGTTTTGAGCATGCACAAAAGAGCTGCTGTTGTGGCCATACAGTTTACCGGCTCCCGGAAGTAGTTTACCTGTTTTCTCTATCAGCGAGTCATCGATCAGCACAACACCTTTATTGTGCCAACGCATCCCAGGATCCTCCTGGAGAAGCTTAATCCGGCGTAGATTCAAATCTCCAGCATCCCACTCATATTCCGTGAGAAACCGATTTAGACCTCTTTGACTGATCCCCTCAACAAAACTTTCAGCCATATGAGCAACAGTAACATTAGAATCGGTCATCAAACCAGTCAAATACCTCTCAAAATGCTTACCCTGATGAAAACTAAAAACACCATCAAAACACTTAGCAGACTCCGCTACAAGCGGAGGAATCTCAACAACAGGCAACATCGGTTTCACCTCCAATGAAACCAACCACGATAATTTATAGTGCCAAAGCACTATATAAACTATAAATACCGTCAAAGTTCTATAATTAGTATGAAAAAGGCTTTGTTGGTTTTTTTGGTTTTGGTGTGTGGCTTTTCCGAGAGTTCAGCTTATAATCATATTAACTGCTCTGACTATCCGGAAAAGGATTTGATTTTGTTGATAGATGAGTTTGAGAGTAACGTAACCTATAGTAAGTATCTTACAAATTCTGATCTGCCGGATGGTTGGACAATACTTCATGAGGGTGAATTAGCTTATGAGGATGTTAAGGAGTATATCCTTAAAGGTCCGCTTTCTAGTTCTGATTACAAAGGAGATGAGTTTTTGGGTATGTATACACAGCAGATCGGCACAGGTGGAGAGGATGTTTTTATCTTGGTTGAGTCATTCTCTGAGCGAGGCATTGTGGAGAGAATCTATGACGTTTATGTTGAGATGTACAATGATGGTTCAAACGTCGATGATTTCAAAAGGAGCTATGATTACGGCGTGAAGGGATTCACTTCGCGACTTAATCACAATGAATACCGCTACAAATTCATAGACGCAAGGAATAGACTTATCCACGTAACGGGGGAGGATGAGTATTATGTGAAATATGTTGCTGAGAAATACAGCGATTTAAGGAGCACGTTGCTGATTTCTGGGACCAGGCACTTTAAGGCAAAGGTTTGTAAGCCGCAAAGCTCTGCTTGCACCCAAACATTTTACTTTAGCCCAACAACAGATACATATGAGGTAATGGAATGTATCACAAGACGTGGTGGCAGGGATATTCCTTGTTCTGAGGGGAGGATGGATAAGTATTCTAATTATCTTGAGGTTCCGTTCCCCTCATGTGAGGAGGAGGATATCATAGAATTAACTTATTTGAAAACGAGTGAGTTTCCCATCAAGAATCGGTTTTGGTCACCTCAAGACTTCTATTTTGAAAGATCATATCCTGCAGAGAAGATCAGGCTAACCCTCACAGTACCTAGGGGGATGGATATAAAACATTTCTCTACACATGGCATTGAGCCGACAATAACTGAAAATGATGATTATAGCACCTTCCTATGGGAGAGGGAGGATATAGAACCTTATGAACTGGAGGATCTAATGCCTCCGGTGCGGGAGGTGGTAGGTAGGGTGAGCTATAGCTCCTTGAAATCATGGGATGAGGTTGAGGGGTGGTATGAGGAACTTTTTAATGGTGCAATCGAGGCGGAGCAGGTTAAAAAAACAGTCAAGACTATCGTTAATGGCGGCGATAGTGAGGAGGAGAAGATTAGGAAGATTTATGAGTGGGTGAGGGATGAGATACGGTATGAGGATAGTGAAATTGGTTTTATAGCTGGTTATCAGCCCCATAATTGCGGGGAGGTGTTGAAGTTTAAATTCGGTGACTGCAAGGACAAAACAGTGTTGCTTGTGTCAATGCTGGAGGCTGCGGGCGTCAAATCATATCCCGTGTTGGTTTCACGAGATGTGATGAATATGCATACGCCAAGCCCTAACGAGTTTTATCATGCGATAACTGTAGTCCTTAGGGAAGATGGTGATTTATGGCTTGACCCTACTTGCAGTTACTGTCCTTGTGGTTATATTCCACCAAGTGAACAGGGGGTGGATGTTCTCATCCTTTCTCATCCGGATAAAGGATTCAGTGAAACTCCGGTAAACGATAGAGATAAGAACCGTGTGTTTGATGTGAACTATTCAATGGATTTAAATCAAGATGGTAGTGCAGAGATAAAAATCACTTTGAGGGATACGGGCTCGGCTGCATTATTATTGAGGGAGGAACTTGATGGTGCGGGGGAAGATGATATTAAGGACATTTTAGGTTACCTGATGGAGGATGTTTGTTCGGACTTTGAATTAGCAAGCTATAATCTGATTGACTCATCTGATGAGGAGGTTATTCTGCTTGAGATCACAGCTAAATGTGATCATTTCGCAACGAAATCAGGGGATAAACTCGTCTATAATATAATGGAGCACTCGATGTATTCTACAACCATAGATGATGATGAGAGGATATCTCCTATAGTAATAGAGGGTAGTACCCAGTATAGGTT
>CBFCYF010000066.1:0-10250 GCA_965602195.1 uncultured archaeon
GGATTTGTCGGTACTCTGAAATCTGTGGCTGTACTGATAGCTGCCACATTCGTATTCGGTGGATTATTACATCTATTATGGATGCTTATGGGGGTTGCTTAAGATGAGTGCAGAAACAAAATATAATCTGGGACAGTATTATTTCGGAATTTTAGGTTTATTCGTACTTGGATTCGGGGTCTTAGAGCTGCTGTTTTTCTTTACTGGAGGAGAATTTAGCTATGGGATTCTCCAGATACCCCCTGCAATAATGAGAAGCACAGTGATTGCTTCACTGGGTATGTTCATGATAGCCGGGGCATTGAAACTGAAGTCCATTAATGGTTTGGCTCTGGTAACTCTCGCCTGCATAATGCTCTGGATCTTTGCAGTTAATGACTTATTTGAGGTGGCAACTGCTTCGATACTGCCGGATGAAGAAGACGTAGATGCTGGGTGGGTTAATACCGGGGAGGGATTCCTGGAAACATGGGGCGGACCCTACAATCCATGTGTTATCCTGCTGCCGTTTACACTGCCAATTCTCATGTATACCGGGAGTTATAGGGAGGATTTAAGGGTTTTTGAATATTGAGGGTGTAGATAAAATGAGGTTGTTGAATGAGATAGAATCTGGCGTTAAGGTAATCGTCAGGAGGATTGACGGTGGTCCTGACATAAAGAAACATCTCAGGGATTTAGGAGTTACTGAAGGAATCGAGTTCACTGTATTAGCCACTAAAGCACAGCATGAACACAGGGGGCCTATTTCTCTGGAAATTGCTGGCAGGGAGATAATTCTTGCCCAGGGAATGGCGGATAAAATATATATAAAGAAAGAAGATACATTGCTGCCTCTCTTAAGGCTGGAGGGGGGAGACACAGGAACTGTTAAATCCATTGAAGGAGGGAAGGATTTCAGAAACTGGCTCTCTGAATTAGGTATTGGGGAAGGAAGCGAGGTAAAATTCCTAAAGCATATCCCAGATGACACCTTAGTGTTTGAGGTAGATGATAATGAAGTAAGGTTGGGTGAGGGCGAAGCCTCAAAGGTCTTTGCGGATTACGGGGGGGAACCCATCCAAATCAACTATCTGGAGGAGGGGGTAAAAGCTGAAATAGCCAAGGTTATCGGCGGAGTCGGGGTTAGAGAGAAACTAGGGGGGCTTGGAATCAAGGAGAAGGCAGCGATTATTTTATCTGGGAGGGAGGAGCGAACACATACCCCTGTAAGAGGAAATTACGTTCAAGCTAAAATAGGAGAGCATCTTATATCGATAGGTCACGGCATGACAGAGAAGATCTGGGTGGAAGCCGGTGAATAAGAGTAGTTTCTCAGGATCGGAGGGGATCCTTCTGTGTTCAGTTAACGTTGAGTTGAGACAAGAATGGAAAAATAGAGAATCTTATGTTGGAGGTATTGAGGTATTCGGAATTTTGCCGGTAATTGCGATAGAAAGCGTGAATGCAGGGTGTGTTGGCAGCACTATAGATTTTGGATGTGGAACTGGATATTTTACTAAAGCAATAGCTGAAAACGCAAAACATGTTATTTCTACTGATGTTTCCTATGACATGTTAGAAATAGTTAGAAAGCAACTAAAAAAAAACTGATACCCTATATTTATTAAAATGCTGGAAGACACAGGAATCTGGCTGCCGTTAATATTAACTTTTTTAGCGGGTATTGCTACGGGAATCGGAAGCCTGATTTCCTTGTTCATAAAGAAACTAAGGAAAAGCTATCTCTGTTTTTCCCTTGGATTCTCTGCGGGAGTAATGATTTATGTATCCTTTGCAGAGCTTCTGTCTTTGGCGGTTTCTGATGTTGGTTTCTTTATGGGAAATATTGCATTTTTTGCTGGGATAATCTTCATCATGTTCATCGATTTCCTCATCCCACACGAGTATATCGAGGAGCACGTCGAAGCCGATAAAGGAAATAAAAAGCTTATGATGGCAGGAGTATTCACTGCCGCAGGAATAGCAATACATAATTTCCCGGAGGGTCTGGCTGTTTTTATGAGTTCACTGAAAGACATCGACGTAGGAGTCTCCATGGCTTTCGCAATCGCAGTACATAATATCCCGGAAGGCATCGCTGTTTCAATGCCCATCTATTATGCAACAAAAAGCAGGAAAAAAGCTTTTACCTACTCACTGCTTTCAGGGATTGCAGAGCCGATCGGAGCAATCATAGGATTTTTGATATTAGCTCCCTTCCTTACTCCAACTGTTTTATCACTTATGCTTGCGTTTGTCGCAGGCATCATGGTTTTCATCAGCTTCGATGAACTCCTGCCCCTATCATTTGAGCATAATAAATCCCATATATCCATTGTAGGCATTACAGTAGGAATGCTGGTAATGGCTTCAAGCCTGTATCTATTGTAGTGTATAAAGGAAGATGAATAAGAGTTTAACAGCTGAAATCCTGCCAAGGACGTTGTGGGTGGTTATGGCGGTATGCCTGTATCTGGGACAGCATCTTATGAATTCCTCCCAGAAATTAACTGATGACGTCCTTCCGGCCTGCCTGGGGGTTTCCCTGGCATCTTCTGGTTTTTTGTTCTGGATGTATGTCGGATATTATATGCGGCACGCCCTCTTCGACAAAACACTTGTTACAGGCGGGCCATTCAAGTATATAAGGCATCCGATGTATGACAGCATTTATATTATGTTAACAGGAGCAGGGATCTTATTTTCCTCCGGAATCTGGTTTAGGATTATGTTAGCTTTCACTCCAATAGGGTATCTGGACTGTAAGATAGAGGAGAAACAGATGACTGAATTGTACGGCAGGAAATACCAGGAATATCAGGAAGGAACAGGGATGTTTTTCCCGAAGATAAGGGGGGTAATGAAGAAATGAAGTTGACTAGATTAGAGAAGTGGTCTGTGAACAAGATGGCTAAACGAAATATAGGGACTGTGGAGCGATTGTTTAGTCAGGTTGATTTAAGTAACGTGGGAAAAGTGTTGGAGGTTGGGTGTGGCATCGGGGTGGTTTCAGCATATTTAGCTGAAAAATATGGGTGGGATGTAACTGGAGTCGACTTAGATCCCGGTCAAATTAAAGGAGCGAAAAACAATAACCTAGTAGGTGGAAGCCTAAGGTTCCTTGAAGCAGACGCCACGAAACTTCCATTTAAAGACAACGAGTTTGATATGATCTTATCTTTCGATGCCCTGCATCACATACCGGGGTGGGGTAAAGCATTGGAGGAGATAAGCCGGGTTTTGAAGTCAGAGGGATTCTATGTATTAAATGATCTTGCGTTCCCAAGCCTGAAAATCTTCAGGGGTTTACTGAAAAAATATATGAGCGTTTTCGCAGTGGAGGATATTACCCGCTGCTTAAAAAGAAACAATTTTGTGATCGTCTATGAAAAGAAAAAAATTGGGGGGCGTTTTAGCATAGTATCTCAAAGATTAAAATGAAGGAGGTTAGATACAAGCCCATAGGAATCATACACTCTCCTTTCAAGAATGCTAAAGGGATGCCCATACAACCAACCGGTGCCCTGGGGGTTACTGGAACCGTAGAGATATTACCTGAATACTGCGCGGGGCTCAGAGATATAGGGGGTTTCTCACATATCATCTTAATCTATCATTTCCATCTATCCAAACAATATTCATTGGAGGTCAGACCATATATGGATAACAACAAACGCGGAGTATTTGCCACAAGAATCCCGGGACGACCAAACCCATTAGGCATCTCCGTGGTACGTCTTATTAATGTTGAGGGTTGTACACTTTATATTCAGGACGTAGACATCTTGGACAGTACTCCGCTATTAGATATTAAACCCTACGTCCCAGAATTTGATGTACGAAAGGTGGAGCGGATAGGATGGCTTTCTAAAAGAGCCAGAGGAGTACATGAAAAGAGATCAGACGGTAGATTTATGTAGATGATCGGAAATTAAGTTAACTAGGAGTTCCAGGCATATTCTTTCCGGAGAGAAAAATGAAAGAGGAGGTTAAGCAAAAACCAATGCCCAAAATTGCATTTAAGGCAATGACAGCTATTATGTCAATCAAGAGGTTATTTCGGGACATAGATGGTGAGATCAGGTATGCTGGAATAGAATCTGGATGCCGTCTACTGGATTTCGGTTGCGGTCTCGGCTTTAACACAATTCCGGCAGCTAAAATAGTTGGTCCGGAAGGGAAGGTGTTTGCGCTTGATATCAGCGGGCAGGCTATAGAGGTGTTAAAGAAAAAAGCGAAAAAAAATAATCTGGAAAATATTAAGATAATTCTTTCTGATTGCGATACCGGCCTGGAAAGCAGTAGTATGGATGTTGTGTACTTACATAATACCTTGCCGTTGATAAAAAATAAAGAAGATGTGTTGGATGAGATACATCGTGTTCTTAAAAAAGAGGGGAGATTATCTTACACGAGCAGACCTTTTTCGCGTATTGCTGGCAGCAATTCAATGACTGATGAACAATTAAGAGGATATCTGGAAGCTAAGAATAAATTCAGGTTGATAAAGAGTAAGAGCGGTCATTTTATATTTGAAAAAATAAGCAAACATGATAAACAAAAAAACACCGTTTATTAAGTGGAAGCCGGTAATCTCCCCTGAAGAGGTTTTCTCTGATGTTGTCGGGTTAGGTGAGGTACAGGTTGAAGGAGGAAACGTGTATTGGCTTGAGATGAGGCCAGCTGAAGAAGGCAGATACGTCCTCGTCGGAAGAGATGCGGGGGGAGAGATTAGGGATATCACCCCGCCAGGGTTTAATGTAAGGACGAGAGTCCATGAATATGGAGGGGGAGCATACACCGTCTCCGGCAATTCCATCTATTTCGTTAATTTCAGGGATCAACGCATCTACCATCAACTGAGGGATTCCCCCGAAGCACATCCCCTCACCCCCAAAAAGAACAGAGACGGGTCATTGGGGAAATACGCATCTTTAACTATGAGTCCCGACGGAAAGAAACTTCTTTTTGTATACGAGAAAGAATACGACAGCAGGGAGAACATGAATTTTCTGGGTGTTCTGGATCTGAACTCCAATCATATATCCGAGCCGCACGTCATAGCGGAAGGCTGTGACTTCTATGCCGACCCGGTCTTCTCACCGACAGGAGAGACGGTGGCGTGGCTTCAATGGAATCACCCGGATATGCCGTGGAATAGCACGGAATTGATGATCGGAGCATTTAAAGAGAATGCGGTATGTGATGTAAAAAAAGTTGATGGGGGAGGAGATAAGTCTATCTGCTTCCCGCGGTTTGACGGGGAAGGCAGATTATACTATGTTATGGATGATGTGGTGGGTGACGCCTCCTTACCTGCGAATTGGTGGAATCTATACTGTTATACTGGCGGGGTAGATCAGATTACTTGTGAGCTGGCTGAATTCGGCGAACCCCACTGGGTGTTCGGGCAGAGTAATTATGATTTCCTCCCAGGTAACAGAATAATAGCTAAGATGGTCAGGGATGGGGCAGCCTGTCTCGTAGTTATTGACCCCGAAAAAAGATCCCTGTCACCTGTTGAAAACGAGTTATCCAGCTACCGTAGCATAAGAACAGATAAGGGGAGCAGGGTGTTCTTTATCGGTGCAAACAGCAGGAAGACTGCAGCCGTCTGCTCCCTGGATATCAGCTCTGGGGAGGTGAGCGTTTTAAAGAAAAGTTCATGCATTGAAATGCGAAAGAGGGATATTTCCCTGCCAGCATCCATCACCTACCCCACAGGAGATGGAAGACAAGCTCATGCTTTTCTTTACATGCCGAAGAACAGCGGATTCAGTGCTCAGGCAGACGAGAAACCTCCTTTACTGGTGATGGCACATGGCGGTCCAACTGGCAGGACAGATGATTCTTTTTCATTCATCACCCAGTTCTGGACGTCTGCGGGGTTTGCGGTGGTTGATGTGAATTATAGGGGGAGTACGGGATATGGGCGGAGATACAGGGATGCGTTACTTTCCATGTGGGGGGTGATTGATGCGGAGGATGTGGCAGATGCGGTACGATATCTGGTGAAAGAAAAAAAGGTTAACCCATTCAGGGTCGCAGTCAGGGGAGGGAGCGCAGGAGGTTATATGGTGCAGCGGGTTATGACCCAGTATCCTGATCTTTTCAGTGTTGGGGCGAGTTATTTTGGCATTGGCGACCTCACCACTTTGGTGGAGCAGACCCATAAGTTTGAGTCAAGGTATATCGACAATCTGGTTGGCGCGAAACTTCCTGAGGGAAAGAGAAGATACATGGATCGTTCCCCTATAAATCACCTGGATAGATTGAATGCTCCCCTGATTATCTTCCAGGGTAGTGATGATCGGATTGTTACACCCGGTTGCTCAAGGGAGGTGGCTCAGGTTCTCGAAAAGAGAGGAATCAGGTATGAGTATATAGAATACGAAGGGGAGGCGCATGGGTTCAGAACCAAGAAAAGCAATGTTGACTCATTGAACAGGGAGTTCAGATTTTATCGTGGGATATTCAGCGAGAACATTTAACTTAAGGCTGAGGGGGCAAGAAAATTCATGAAATGAATTTTTTTGAAACCGGTTTGAAACCAGTTTCATACGCTTATTTTTATGATGTTTCACCCAAAGAGATAAGTGGATTGAACAAAAAAAATGGAAAAACTGAAGAATAAATTCATGTTGCTCGGTATTCTGGCGATTACTGGGGTAGGGATGGTTGCGATTGCACATTATACAGACACAATAAACATATTCTCTGAAGGGGGGAGGATAGATGATCAGATGAAGGGGACGGCAATCATTGTGCAGCCTGTATCCGATGATGTGTCTGGGAACGAAACATTCATGAACATGGTAATACAACAGGATGGGCAGGTCATCCAGAATGTGAACACGCCCCTACAGTACCAGCAAGCTCAGAGTCAAACTAATGCACAGGACGGTGTCTTTTTCAGGATAAATGCTCCAGTGGACTTGGGTCTACAGGATATGATGCGAGGAGATGTATTGTTTTGTGAAGACGGCGCAAGCCTTGTTGTTTTAAATGCAGGTGATACCCGCTCAGAAGCACTATACCTCGACTTTGGTTTAGATAAATGTAAGAGATACGGAAAAACCGGGACGGTAAGGGTAGGGGAGGAAGTCATGAGCATACTGGAGGATGATGATCTGTCCCTGTGGGAGAAACAATTCGCGATATGGTATGTGGGAGGCTTAGATATGCTCTCCCTGAACGTTACCTGGGCAAATAATGTTGGCGGTGGCTTCGACCATGCCATCGAAAAAATCCAGGTTGCTGTGGAAAAAAGAACCCAAACCCTCCAGAACGCGGCAGGGGATTCAATTGTGAAGGCGGGCTTCGAAAGCGAGGGATACACGAGAGTTAAAATCGATTTAAGTGAAAACAGAAAAACACAGTCCATCCTCATTGAAAGAGGATTTGCGCTGGAGAACACTAACAGGAACAACCAAAACATCGCCTTAGGCGAATCAATGCTGATATACCTACCCTACGGGAAACCAAAAACATTCTATGTGCGGAGCTACTGCATAAACCAAAACAGGGGCACACCAGGCAGAGATGATGGACTTGTCATGTGGAAGAATGTTCCCGGAAACGTTCAGGAGGTCATAGACAGCAACTATGTGAAGGGGCAGGTCGGCAACAGCATTGGCCAAACAAACGTCTGGTCTGAAACCGGATAGTGGATAGTGAACGGGGTTGGATAAATATATCTGGTACCTATTTATATTACCGACTATGAAAATTGATGGTAAAACGGCGTTTATGTCTGCATTATTTGTTGCATCAATATTCCTGTTGGGAACTAAACTGTTAAGCCCCGCATCCGTGAAGATATTTGTGGAAGGGAACGATGTGGCAGTAACCCGGATTCCAGGGTTCTTCACGCTCACGGATTGTATAGTGGTTGCACTATCCTCATGTATTCTTGGAGTCAGCGCAACATACCTGTTATTTGTTGATTCCGTCCCTGCGCGGTCTCCGCAACCAGATACGGCGAAGAAGAAGGAGGGGTGGGGACATACCATGGAGACACTGAAAGACGATGAACTGAAGATCTATGAAATAATTTTTTCTGTAGACGGGATTATTTTTCAGAGTGAATTAGTCGATAAAACAGGTTTCTCCAAGGCTAAGGTAAGCCGGTGCCTGAGCCTCCTGGAGAGCAGGGGTTTGGTTGAGCGCAGAAGGAGGGGGATGAGCAACATCGTCTTACTGAGATAGACTGTTTTTCACGAGAGATTTAATGACATAATTTAAAATATACTGAACCTAAGGAGATTACATATGTAGATAGTTGCAGGTAAAATGGAACTGGATATAAAAAGGATAGACGAGAAAATCAGGGAAAGAAAAGGAATATCTGCAGAACAGTTTATTGACCTTATAGAGGAGGTAATGGAATTCAAAAATGAGGTTTAGAGATTTAATATTAGATACCTGTAGGTTGTTCAATAGGCTGGGTGTGGAGTATGCATTAATTGGTGGCTATACAGGGATACTTCATGGATCACCTTACATGACCACAGACCTGGATTTTGTTGTGGAAGATGAGGGATTGGATTTCGACTTGTTAAGGAGGGGAGGGAGGAGAGCACATTATATACTACCATAATTGGTTGTCAATTCATAAAGGACTTAATCATGAGATAAGCAATTGGTTCAAAAGAGAGGTCGTTAGAAGCCCAAAAAAATGTACCAGCCAAACTTCACCAGAACCGACAGAATAGTGAATCTGATTACAGAAATCTCAGCATCAAGAGAGATAATTTTGAATGCATCTCTATTGCCCAGATGGTTAGAATACTTCACTGAAGGCGTTGCAGTAAGTATGGCAAAAATAAAGGAAACAATAGTTGATTTCAGTTTAGATAAGAGATTAAAGGATAAAAAAGGTCAGATTTTCTTAAATGATAGGCAGATGAGGATATTAAAGTATCTACAGACCAATCCAAGGATTACAAATAGGGTGTGTCGAAAATTGATGGGATTATCAGATGAGGGCGTAAGGAAGGAGCTTAATTTTTTGATTCAAAATGAGTTTATAAAGGCCAAAGGTTCCGGCAGAGGTACCCATTATGTTTTAGTTGGCGATTAGTTGGCGATTAAGCTAAAGATGAAAATGATCTCAAAACGCGTTAAAGAAATCCCGTTTTCAGGGATAAGGAAGTTCTTTGAGTTAGTTCAGAAAAGCGAGGACGTGGTGAGCTTGGGGGTGGGGGAGCCTGATTTCCCTACCCCGGAGCCTCTGAAGGATGCCGGAATAAGGGCAATCGAAAACGACTACACATCATATACATCAAACTACGGCCTCTTAGAGTTAAGGCAGGAGATCGCAGGGAAACTGAAGGAAGAGAACAACATAGTGAGGGACCCTGAATCCGAGATTCTTGTAACAGCAGGGGTGAGTGAGGCGTTAGACGTAGCAGTCCGGGCAACAATCAACCCGGGGGAGGAGGTGTTGATTCCTGAGCCCGCATATGTCGCATATAAACCGAATGTGTGGTTTGTTGGCGGAAATCCGGTTGCAGTACCTACCTATGAGGAAAATGAATTCAGGGTCCGGGGCAGGGATATAAAGAAGAGGATAACAAAGAAGACTAAGGGGATACTCATCGCCTCACCCAATAACCCCACAGGCAGTGTCTTGAAAAAAAAGGATCTTGAGGATATCTGTGACATTGCCGTAGAGCATGATCTGGTGGTTTACTCTGATGAATTATATGAGGAACTGATTTATGATGGGGGGCAGCATCACTCTATCGGCTCATTTAATGGAATGGAGGATAGAACAATAACCTTGAATGGGTTTTCGAAGGCATTTGCGTTCACGGGCTGGAGGCTGGGTTATGTGGCTGGGAACCCGGAGGTTATAGAGGCTATGATGAAGATACACCAGTACACCATGCTCTGTGCCCCCACCATATCACAGTATGCGGCTCTAGCTGCCTTCCGGCATAAGGATCACGTGAAGGATATGGTTAAGCAATACGACCGCAGGAGGAGACTATTGGTTAAGGGCCTGGATTCTCTGCCGAAGATGCACTGCATAATGCCTAAGGGGGCCTTCTATGCCTTCCCGTGCATCAGGGAAACCGGACTCACATCAGAGGAATTCGCTGAGAGGCTGCTTAAGGAGGCGAAGGTTGCGGTTGTTCCCGGCAATACATTCGGGGAGTGTGGGGAAGGCTATCTAAGATGCTCTTATTCGGTGTCACGTGAGAACATATCTGAAGCCATTAATCGGATGGAAGCGTTCATGGATAGATTATAGACACTGTTGG
>CBFCYF010000067.1:0-9873 GCA_965602195.1 uncultured archaeon
AGGCCGGCCTGAATAAACCCTTAGAAGAGCCTCGCAAGACTTGGGGTAAGAAGCGATTTCAACGCAGCAAACCCAACGAAATGTGGCAGACTGACTGGAAACTTACAAGAGATGATGAGTGGATGATCACCTACCTGGATGACTATAGCAGATTCATACCAGCTAGCGATGTGTTCGATAACGCAAACACAGAGAATGCATTAGTGGTTCTTGAACAGGCCATAGACGAGTACGGAAGACCACAGCAGATACTTACAGATCAGGGTGCGCAGTTTTATACTTGGCAGGAAGGAGGCAAAACCCAGTTCACAAAATACTTGGAACGCAACAAGATACAGCACATAGTTGCCAGTAAGAGAAGGCCAACAACAATAGGGAAAGTAGAACGATTCAACGGTTCATACGAGCGAGAAGCATGGCGGTTTAGCAGCCATGAGGAGTACATCCATCACTATAATTACGAACGTCCACATCAGGCATTGAAGTATTTAACGCCTGCAGACGTATACTTTAAAAATTAAGTCGGATATCTCATGGGTTAGCACACTACTTCCTTGTCTCCCTGTAGGCCAGGATGCCAAGGATGATTATAGTGAAGAGAATGGCTATATATGGCAGATAATCTAGTGGTTTTTCTGAGGGCATAGTAGCTGGAGCTGTGGTAGTTGTCTCCGGGATTTCAACGCAATCCAAGTCTTCCCCAGACCTGCAGTCCGGGTCACAGACTCCCTCTTTTAATACATCACAGTAACCGTCTTTTTCTCCGAGGATGCAGTCTTGCGGGCAGTTCCCGTAATCCTCTCCCCGCTCTGGCTCGCAGGTTCCGTCTCTGTTGCAGGGTGTGAGCGTGTATTTGCTGAAGTCAGGGAATCTGCCGTCTTGTTTCATCAACTCTGTGACCTCGGTTTCCTCCCCCCCAGGCGAAACACATAAAACACATTGGCCGAAGTAGATTCCCGGGCACCGGCTGTCGTTCACAACAACCCGGAACTCATAGCCTTTCTCTCTGCAGTAATTATGTTCCTGCCCGGCTTCCCCCCTTAAAAAACCCCAGGCTCTGACGACAGAGCCGTCAGGAAACCGGCAGACTCCAACCTCCTCCTCACCTGTCCAGTTTATCATATACTCGTAGCCTAACCGGTGGCAGTAAACCGCAGCGGGATCAGGTATCGCAGATACAGAAGCAACCATGAAACCCATTATTACAGCAACCGCAACCCAATCCCTCACCCCTGTTATCATGATTCCTTCACCCCAGCAACATAGTATACCTCTGTTTCTATACCGCATTCTCCATACCCTACCTTAAGATATGAAGGCTGGATATCAAAACTATTTCTTACAATCCAATAGTCATCATACTCATCATAGCCTACTATTATTATGATATGGTTGAAATCATTATATCCCCCACAATCCCAGCCAGAACTGCTCCAATCCCATATATTCATACCAGCCACCAGAGGCCCCCGCTCAATTAAAGCCACTTTAATCTTGTCTCTGCCTGTTACACGGCCAAATGAGGTTATCTTCCATAGTGTGCTTCCTGAGCCAGAACAGCTCTCACTGCAACGATGGTCACTGCAGGTATGTTTATTGTTAGTATTTTTATATGTACATTGACAGTGGCTACCTCTAGTATCCCAATAACACTCGCAGCCAGTATCCCCATAAGGGAAACATGCTTCAGTAGGTATCCCATGGTCTCTTACATATCCCAGTGTAAAATAGGGGCACCCCCAACAACAATCACCGGCATCCTCAGAGCAGCTGATGAGATACTGCTCTGAGAGATCGATATCCCAACCCGAATACGGATCCATACCAGATGGCGGGTGTATGTTATATGATGCCTCCATAGCCCCCACCACAGAGAATGCCCAACAGCTACCACATAATCCCTGAATGTGATATCCACTCATCCAGTTCCCTTTCTCAGGTGCAGCCTTAGGTAATATTTTATGACTCCAGTCAAATTTTGCTGGAAGAGAAGCAGTTACTGTAACACACTTGGGGGATGTATCAGCAACCTGACCGCCGCTATCCACCACCTGAGCGCAGTATTCTGTTTTTCCATCTGTTCCATAAGAGGCGGGGATACTCAAGGTATGTGTGCAGGATTCCTGTGCCCCCTCACACACATGGGACTTAAATTCCTTACCGTCACGCTTTAGAACAAGTTTCTCTACACCCACATCATCGTCTCCGGTTATAGTAACGGTTAGTGTTTCGCCAAGTGTAATTGAGGAGGGAACGGTGAGGGCTCCCGTGGGCGGATCACTGGATGCCGTAAATTCCTCCTCCAGATAATTATTTAATTCAATGGATTCATCAATCACACAGCCCGTATCCACCCCAACCCCTAACAGGCATTCTCCGCTACATGTCAGCTGCCATTCCCCGAACTCATACACCCTGGATTCCCCCGCAGGAATATCTGAGACACTATGCAGCTCAGAGTAACTCAGAGCACTGGATTCAATGCCACCCACATAGAACGTCAACCCCTCCCCCGGCAAATCAGGGAAGATAACATCAACAGCACCCAGGTTTCTAACCTCCGCCTCCGCAGAGTAGGTCTCCCCGTAAGTTAAGGGGGTTGCAGCCGCAACCCCGCCGTCAAGGAGCCTGATGTCTTCCACCACCAAATCCGGAAACGAGAAACACAACCTACTCGCCTCCTCCCCCCCAAGCGAAACATAAGGCCCGGGGGAAACAACACCGGATGAGTCTATCTCAGCACTCCCGGAGACCGCATTTGGATTACCGTAATACAAATAGATTGTTTTCGCCGAACCTGCCGGGATCACTGGAACCCTAACCCAGATCTTCGTGTTCACATCATTACAGGACCCCTCCAACCAGTAATCCATGAGGGTTGAGTCATCTGAGTCAGTGAACCTGATATCGCCACAATCAACACGCATTTTGTTGGCAGAAATTAAGCCTCCGGTATCTAGGGTAACCTGAAGCGGGTAATCTTTCAGGGCACTGTCGGGATCCCATGTTATATCCAATGGGGCCCCATAACACCACCCCGGGAGGACGGAGGAGAACTCAGGTTCAGAGTATTCCAGGTTAACCTCAACCTCCCTCACCTCAGACTTAAATAAATCCCCCCCCGCACCGCACTGTATATACCAACTGTGGGTTCCATCCGAGAGAGGAGGGTTTGCGGTTATTACTGCAAGAACATTATTTTCAGCCCCCCCGGAATCTTTATCCCCTAAGTCCCGGACACAGCGAACAAATCCACCGGTATTGGACTTACGAACTGCACCCACAGGACCTCCATCTATATGCACAGCACACGCATTCATCCCATCTATCTCATCAGATGTCCAGTAGAAGTTGTGATCTCCGCGAACTCTGTTGCGGTCCCACTCCTTTAACTTGGGATAACCCCCGCAGTCAACTACAAATTGATACATCATACAGTTCTCATCCTTTTTATGGCTTACACAGGAAGGTAGATACCAATCACTAAAGCCTGCATAATCCCGGGTGTCGCAGTAGTTACATGCAGGGTAATCAACACCTTTACCTGTACATGAACCTATAGCCCCATCAGGACCCCATTTACAGAATTTACGATTAGATTCTGCAGGCAGATTCGCGGTCGGAGTCCATAACCTGTCATGTAAACCCCTATAGACTTTAACTCCATCCAGGTCAAACGCAGTGCCTGGCTCCCCTACATCCAGCGGCTTTATCACCCCATAGGATGCATTATTAATGAATAGTTCACAGGAATATTGTTGTTCACTCCCATAGAGTATGAACCCGAAGTCTGGTGTGTCATCTTTTGTCAGATACATGTCTCTCGGATAAATTAATTGTATTATAGGTGCTTGTGTTGTTGCTTTTGTCGTGAAACTATATAATCTCCCCCCGTTATCATCTGATGCAGTACCCCCATCATTATCCGTCGACAAAACAGTAAAGTAGTAGGTTACCTTAGGTTTAAGATTACTCAGGACTACAGGATGCATTGTGGTGAAAGATGTATTTGAACTCGTGTTTTCCAGACCTGTTGTGTTTCCGTAATTTACAGTAGAGTTTGATTCTTCATCCGTCTCCCAGATTATCTTAGCTGTATAAGAGGTTATGTTTTTAACCTGAATGTTTGAGATTGTTGGTGGACTCACATCCCCAGGTGTTATCCTGGGAACACAGCAGCTGTGGAGGACAGGACAATCCAGGCATCCCTCAAACGGCTCCTCACCCACATTACACTCTCCTCTGCAGGTTCCGTTTACGTCGGAGCAGTTGGCCTGTGGGATGGTGGAGGTTGTGCAGGGGAAAGTGCAGCCGCGGGTTCCTTCATCGTTCCATCTGTAGGGTTTGTCGCAGATGTTTCCGTCTCCTGAATTGCCAAGTGAGGTAGGGTGTTTGTCGTGGATGTGTAGGTCATATACCGTATTTGAGCAGATGCTGTTCTCCGACAGAATGTTTCGCCTGGATTTATAGAGGTAGATCCCCTGCTGATTAAGGCGTACTATGTTGTAGGTGAGGGTGTTGCTATCTGAGGCTATGACGTAGACCCCCACTTGACTGGATTTTAGGATGTTGCGGGTGAGGATGTTGCCGGAGGAGCCGATTAAATAGACCCCCTGGTGTTTGTTTTGTTCCACGATGTTCCGGGTGAGGGTGTTTTTGGATGATGACTCAAGGACGATTCCCGAAGCGAAGGAGGATACTTCACAGTTTAGGATCAGGTTGTTGTCGGAGTTGCCTGGCAGATAAATCCCATAGCCGTCTACGTCGCCATCTCCTTTAATGCGGTGGCCTTGACAGTTGAAGGTGACGTTATCCGACCCGTTGAAGTCAACACACGTCCCATCAACACCACCTAAGTCCCTGGTAAGATACACTGCTTCCCCGGGGGAGGCGGACTGTATCTCCCAGGAGCAGCTATCGCAGCTGTCGCAGTAGCTGACGGAGGTTGGTATAGTGGTGGTTGTAGTGTCGATGATTGAGGTTGTTGTGGTTGTGGTGTTTATGGGTACCATTACGCAGTTGCCTGAGGCGTCAACCCAGTTGTGTTCGCTTACACAGCATTTCGGGGCGCCGGGACCCCAGGTTACGTAATTCTCCCCCACATCATCGCCACAGCACTCGATTACGGTTCCGTTGTCGTATTCGCCAAAGGAGGTTGACTCTCCTCCACCCACCCAACGGTAGGGTTCCGTGCACTGGTTGATGCTGTAGTCGCTGTCCAGCCACCTGCCGCTGATCGAACATACTGCGATTTCGCCGCCGAGGTCCACTGGATTATCACCTTGAGTGTGACATGAACTATTATATACGCATGCGAGGCTGCTGAGGCAGCAGGCATCATCCCCTGAATTCGAGGCGAAGCCGGGGCAAGCATCCCCCGCACAAGCATGCACCTGCCTTGTTATGTAATGCTCACCGGCACTGTCACCGCAACAGGTAGGTATCTCCCCGCCAACCCCCCAGCAGCTCCCACCGCCACAGAGACTATCCCTGCACTGCAGTGAATCACAGGCTTCCTTATTCAGGTCACAGGCTGAGAGGGTTGAGGTGGTAGTCACCGGAGCAGTGGTTGTTGTATTTAGGAATGCACAGGCACACAGCGGCTTTCTGCTCCCATGTCTGGCATCAGGGTCCGGGCAGCCGACACCCCTAAAGTAACACTGGTTACCGTACCATATGCTTGGCCCCCAGTAGCTGAAAGAACCGCAAGACTCACAGGTTACAAACTGTTTAGCCACATTACAGGATGAGTCATCATCCCAGCAGCGGGAATCCACCCCGCCATGTCCCTCACACACATCCGCGCAGGAGTCACCCTCACCACCCATAAACCAGCAGAACCCATCATACTGGATGCCGGCACAGCCACCTGAATCTGCATGGACCCCAAGACATAAAGCTAACAATAAAAGAACTATAAGGATCCCGGGGAATAGTATCTTCTTTACCATTTTCCTATTCAGTCCTCCTCATTTTACAATGCCGGCAGTTCAATTACCTTCTCATCTTCATAAACCCCGACCTTCAACGGCCAACCTTGATCTTCAACAGTGACCTCAACTAACAGTATCGGCACATCATCCCACCTCCATGGACCCCTCACATTCATGGAAACCACTGTCTCCCCCTGCAACCGATAGTAACTTTCTATCAACTCCTTTGCTCTTTCCTCAGTCAACAACAACTTTATCGGCTCACATTTCTTCGTCTCAGCATTGCATTCCTCACCGGGGTTGGAACAGAAACAGTCGATGCAGCAGCTAGATGGACTCTCAAGGGATTCACATCTGCTGTTTCCGCACACAGGCCTAAGACACACCTTTTCCGTGGGTGAACAGTATTTGCCAACAGTACATCTACAATCTCCACAATCAAAGCAGTTTTCATCCCGACCGCAGACTGAATCACCACATACCGGGGCCTGAGGTTCCCCACCTAAAACATAAAAGAGCACAGCTATAAGCAAGGTTACCGCCACAAGCACCCCGAACATAAACAATAGTTTCCTCCCGCCTATTCCTGCGCCGGAATCTACAGTCGAAGCCTGCCCTCCACCACCACTATACTGACCAATCATCCAAATCACCACCATATCGACCTGATTTTTAATGTCGGATCACCCATCAAATAATTAATGTGATATTGATAGATATGCCCCCCTTTGCAGCTACAGCCATGTGCACTTGGATAGTTAAAATACTCGTTTTTGCCTTCCATGTAAGCGTCGCCAATTCTCACACCTACACGGGATCTTGCTGCAACTTCAGTGTATAACGAGTCACAGCAACAGTCCCCGCCAGGAACAAAACAACCACGAACCCCATTATCTACAAGCCCAAAATTAGTTTCAGAACTCCCGAGGAAGACTGCTCCGCCGTTCTTTAAAAACGTCATTGCAATTGAGCCCGAAGTTGACTTCTTTAATCTTAAATGACCTCCACCGCACGCATTAGACATCCAGAGCGCATCGGATACATCAAGACTATTGATGTGACTTACATTTATAAGCGGGTCAATACAACCTCCCAGAAGCGCATCATACTGACTTGGACCGGGTCCGTGCGCTGATACGATTACAAAATCCTTTCCGCCCATGGCTGTATAGTTAAGGCACCCGCAATCAGCACTGCAGGGTAGGGTCCCAAAAACAGCAGGACAAATGCAGCTATCACGCCATCCCACGCCATCGTATCCACCACAACTCATTATCGGCGACGCATGCGTTTCAAGAACAATGCCCCCGGCCCGGTGGAGATCTATCGCTGTATCAAGCGCATTTAAAATCACATCTATGTCACCATCATTAGGCGCAGGCATTCTTCCGACAGGTAGGTCCAATACATAATTACCGTCGCCATCTATGTCGCCGTAGGGATCATCAGAACCCTCTTTCGAACCAACCGATGTCTGAGGGAAGTTAGCATACCCTCCGATGATAATCAGATATTCTGATTTCATCTTAGGTATGAGCACATTAAGAACCGCATCAATGTCAGTCCAGTCATGCGGATTATTGACTTTCACGCCACTGGGTGCCACATCAGCAGTCATATCCTCATCCAGATAGAAAAAAGAGGCGCTAAGGCCATCAGCTGCAAGAGCCTCAATAAACTCATCTATCTTGTCTTCAAGGTTAGTTATCTGCTCCTTGGAGTATACGTTCTTAAGATTTGCTTTTAATGCAACAATCAATACATTACCGCTTAGCCCGCACACTGTCCCGTTCCAGGTTTCACCTGCAGGACAACAGTGCCCGTCACCCACCGGGCTGGTACATACCAGCCCGCCAGCACATTCAGGATCGCATGTGCATGATTCCCCCTCCTGCCTGCCGGTTACCAGATTAGCGCACCCGTACATGCCAGAATTACCTGCATCAGGGCAACAGAAGAAATTATCACCCGACACCTCATTAAGAACACTGCAGTCTCTTTGAACTGCAGGCACAGCAGCGATATCATCAGGCGGACAATCTAAAGGACATGACTGGCAGTTCTCCCCTGACCCACACACATTGTTGCCGCAACGCTCAGCAGGATTACCATCACAATCATAGCCACACCCACCGGTTCCCTCATCAACCCACCCACCCGGATTGCCACAGGTATTTCCATAACCCATATTATGATTATCTGTTACATAAGAGAGATAAAAATCACCCAACCCATTTGAACAGATCGTGTTCCCAGATAAAACATTATTAGAGGAGAAACCGAAAAAGACCCCATACTCTTTGTTGGAATCCACGGTGTTGCCGGTGAGAGTGTTTCCACCGGAGGACTCAAAGAGGATTCCTCCCTTGTTTATACCCACACTATTACCTGAGAAAATATTATTAAAACAGAAATTAAGATTAATCCCATACCCCTCATTGGAATCTACGGTGTTATCCATCAGAATACTGCTAGAAGACTCAATAAGACGAATACCATACTTCCCGTTGGAATCCACGGTGTTTCCGGTGAGGGTGGCGTTAGAGGATTTCCCAAGACTAATCCCATACTCCTTGTTGGAATTCACTGTGTTGCCTGAGAGAATACTATATGCGGAATTACTAAGGCTAATCCCATACTTCTCGTTGGAATTCACTGTGTTGCCTGTGAGGGTACTATATGCGGAACCAGCGAGACTAATTCCATACCCCTTGTTGAAATTCACGGTGTTTCTGGTGAGGGTGCTGCCGGAGGATGAATAGAGACGGATTCCACCATAGTCATTGTTAGATATAATGTTGTCATCGAGGGTGTTATTGGAAGAATAATGAAGAAAACCTCCCAGCCCAAACAAGGAAACATTACAGTTCCTGACTATGTTATTATCAGAATCTTTAAGATAGATTCCGTCTCCAAACAACTTACCATCTCCTCTAATAAACCTGCCCTGGCAGTCGAAGGTAATGTTGTTGGCTCCGCCGAAGTTAATGCATGTTCCGGCAACATTATCTATGTCTTCAGCCAGGTAAACCGTATCCCCGGGAGAGGCTGACTGTATCTCACTGGAATATTTCTTACAGGCCTCATTTAATACGCAGGGGTATGTGCAGTCAGTAGTTCCTATATCATCCCATCCAAGTGGACCGCCGCAGGTGTTTTCATCACCGGAATTGCCGGATCCATAAATGTAAAAATCAGCGTAGTTATTAAGACAGGCAATATTTCCAGATAAGGTGCAATTATTGGATTCGTAGAGATTAATCCCTATACTATTGTAATTCACAGTGTTGCCTGAGAGGGTATTATATGCGGAATTACAAAGACAAATTCCACCTGAATCAATAAAAATCATTCCAGACACCGCATTCTTCTCGTTGGAATTCACGGTGTTTCCTGAGAGAGTGTTATATGCGGAACTATCGAGATTGATTCCAGACTCCTTGTTGAAAGTTACGGTGTTTTCGGAGAGAGTATTATATGCGGAATCACCTAGATTAATTCCATACTCCTCGTTGGAATTCACGGTGTTCCCGGAGAGTGTATTATATGCGGAATCACCGAGACTGATCCCATACTCCTTGTTGAAAGTTACGGTGTTGCCTGTGAGGGTGTTGCCGGAGGATGAGTGGAGGCGGATTCCGCTATATTTATTGTTAGATATGATGTTGCCGTCGAGGGTATTGTTGGAGGAGTAATGAAGAAAACCTCCCACCCTAAACAAGGAAACATTACAGTTCCTGACTATGTTGCTTTCGGAACCTCCAAGATAGATTCCATACCCAAACTGGTCGCCGTCTCCTCTAATAAACCTGCCCTGGCAGTCGAAAGTGATGTTGTTGGCTCCGCTGAAGTCAATGCATGTTCCAACGACATTATCTATGTCTTCAGTAAGATAAACAGTATCCCCAAAAGAGGCTGAGTGTATCTCACTGGAATATTT
>CBFCYF010000068.1:0-9649 GCA_965602195.1 uncultured archaeon
ACGACGCAGGCTTGTTTGTTTGCCTCTGAATTCGCGGGAAGCAGGGAATTGAAGGATAGATGGGATAGGATTTACTCAGTGACGGCATTTTATGTGGGCTTATCTGATGATCTGGGACCTTATGAGTATCTTGAGGCACTAAATTACGTGTTTAAGGGAGTATTCGATGTGAATGATTTAACTGAAGAGAATATAGGGAGATTAAAGGCTAAATTAGCGGAGTATAGGGCACCTGAGATATACGGCGGGACGGGGGAAGCTAGGCTTTGGCCGCCGTTTACTCCCGAGCAGGCGGATGAGGTTTTAGGCAATACTAAAGGATTCAGGTTGATGGGGCAGAGGTTTATCCCAGACTCTTATATGTTCTCTAATCTGGTTTCACCTTATGTCGGGATGTACTCTGGAGGGGATTGTGGCAGAGCATTTACTTGTGAAATGACAGACGGGGGGCCGGCAAGATGCTTCCCCCGAGGTTTGGATGCGATGGCTTTACTGGGGTCGGAGAGAGCGAAAGAGCTCTTAAAGGAATTAGGTGATACAGAATATGAGGGCGGGGATAAGGAAGGAAATAAAGTAACCTACGAAACCCAGTTTAACAAATTAAATGAAGAATTTAATAATTTCAGTCAAGAGGATTGGCAAAAGAATCTTTATTGGAGTTGGCTTTATGCTTTAAAGCCTTTGTTGAAGGAATTTGGCAGCGGCTATCCGACTTTTATGCAGACAGAAGCCTGGCAGGATAAGGAATTAACCACTGCACTGTCTTCTTGGACGGAGTTGAGGCATGATACTATTTTGTATGCGAAGCAGAGTTATACTATGACCCTTGAATCAGCAGCCCCCATACCTCCGCCGGAGAAACCGGTTGTAGGTTATATTGAGCCTGTTCCGGAGTTCTATAATCGGTTGCTGGCTTTAACTAGGATGACAAGCAGGGGGTTGGGTGAGATGGATGTTTTGGATAATCCGGCAAGGAATAGGTTGCAGAACTTGGAGCGGATTCTTGTGAAATTAATTGAATTATCAGAGAAGGAATTAGAGGATGAAGAACTGGAAAAAGAGGATTATGATTTCATCAAGAATTTCGGGGAGGAGTTGAATGCTGTGATTGAGGAGGTTGATGAGAAAGCGAAGAAGACAACTATTGTCGCGGATGTGCATACGGATCAGAACACCGAACATGTTTTGGAGGAGGGTGTTGGTTACGTTAAATTGATTGTTGTGGCTTATAAGGTCCCAGACGGAAGAATTTTGGTTGGTGCGGGTCCGGTTATGTCCTATTATGAGTTTAAGCATCCGATGAAGGATAGGTTGACGGATGAGAAGTGGCGTGATATGCTCAAGGAGAACCCTCCGGAGAAGCCGGAGTGGGTCTCTAATTTTGCGGGATAAAATTTAAACAAGACACCTTCCCTGGTTTCGGTAAAAACCGAACGAAACAACAAGCTTTTTATATCCTCTTGAGTTAATAAAGATACAATGACAAGGTTTAGCATATTATCTCTGCTTGTAGTTGGAATATTTATTATGAGCGGGTGTGTCGAGCAGCCAACGCCGCCGGGGGAAGCAACCACCACAACCTTAATATCTTTAAAAACAGAGCCAATTAATTTATCAGGTGTTGAAACAGAGAAACTGAGTTTCATAGAATATTATTCTCTAGCTCCACTGGATATTGAATTGAAGGTTTCCCCATATGATCTTCCGTTAGAGACAGACGACATAAGTAATTATAATGATTTCTCCGGGAAGATTTCCTTAAGCAGTGAGGCATTAGTCCTGCTGGAAAAGAATGGCTTTGCGGTCATAGAAAACCCATTTAATCCGAAGGAAGAATATATTACCAGGCCTTATAAAACCCTGAAAGACAGAGAGATCCCTGTTTTCATTACATCAGATTCTCTGCTGCATCTTTATCACATCCAGTTTGATGAAACCCTCAGGCAGATCGAGGAAAGGGAGTTCTATGACAGGATCTGGGAGATCAGCGGTGAGTTGCTGGAGGATTCAATAGAAGGATATAATGGCGCTTCAGGGGATCTGAAGGAAGCATACAAGCGGAATACCGCTTATCTTGCGGTTGGGTTGGAGCTACTGAAGCCTAAAGAGGATCAACTCTGTCCATACGAGCATGAGTGGGAGTGTTTGGATGCTTATTTCGAAAAAGAGGATCTGGAAGAATACAAATTTAAGATACCTGATTTTGTGGAGGAAGATGTTGAAAAGGAACTGATGTTAATAGAAAAGCATGAAGGATTCTCTAAATCACCGATCTTCATCTACAATGAGGATTATTCCCAGTATCTTCCTCGAGGCCACTACACGAGATCAGAGAAACTCAAAAACTATTTCCGGGCGTTTATGTGGTATGGGAGGATTAGTATGATTCTTAAAGGGGATCAGAGTATTGCTGCAGGTGAAACATGTCAAGCGTGTGAAGATGGGTTTATTTCCGCCTACGATGCGAGGATTCAAACAACGGGTGCGTGTTTAATTGCCTCAAAGTTTGCTGGAAGTCAGAAGTTAAGAGATAAGTGGGATAGGATTTATTCAGTAACTGCTTTTTATGTGGGATTATCTGATGATTTAGGACCCTATGAGTATATTGAGGCACTGGATTTTGTTTTTGATGGCAGCTTTGATCCGAATGATCTGACAGCAGAGAATATCGGGGAATTGAAGGCAAAGCTGGCGGAATACAGATCACCTGAGATATATGGTGGAACTGGTTTACAATACGTAAGTGCGGCTGGGGGCCCGGATGAGGTTCTGACAAACACCAAGGGTTTCAGGTTGATGGGTCAGCGGTTCATTCCAGACTCTTATATGTTCCAGAGTCTTGTTTTTGGATACGTAACCAACTATCTGGGGGATGGGGAGCCGTTTACAATGGTTTTCATTGATGGTGTTGGGCCTGCAAGGGGCTTTCCAAGGGGTTTGGATGTGATGTCTCTGCTTGGCTCAGATAGGGCGATGGAGATTCTTGAGGAGGGGGATGATACAAACTATAGGAACTACACAACCCAGTATGCTAAATTAAGGGGGGAGTTTGATTCCTTCAATGTGAGCGACTGGAATAAAAACCTTTACTGGAGTTGGCTTTATGCTTTAAGGCCGTTACTTAAGGAATTCGGTGCGGGTTACCCGACTTTTATGCAGACAGAAGCCTGGCAGGATAAGGAGTTAACCACTGCGCTGGCTTCCTGGACTGAATTGAGACATGATACTATCCTTTATGCAAAGCAGAGTTATACGATGCCAAGCTATGTAGCTCCTCCCCTGGAAAAACCTGTTGTTGGTTATGTTGAACCGGTACCTGAGTTTTACAATCGGCTGTTGGCTTTAACGAGAATGACTAATAATGGTTTAGGTGAGATGGATGTTTTGGATAGTTCAGCAGAATATAGATTAGGGAACCTTGAGGGGGTTCTTGAAAGATTAGTTGAGTTGTCGGGGAAGGAGTTGGAGAATAAGGAGTTAACGGGGGAGGATTATGAGTTTATCAAAAACTTTGGGGAGGGGTTGAGTGCTGTGATCGATGAGGTTGATGATAAGGCGAAGAAGACAACTATTGTTGCGGATGTGCATACTGATGCTAATACAGGACAGGTTTTGGAGGAGGGCGTTGGTTATGTTAAATTGATTGTTGTCGCCTATAAGGTTCCGGATGGCAGGATCCTGGTCGGTGCGGGTCCGGTTATGTCTTATTATGAGTTTAAGCATCCGATGAGGGACAGGTTGACGGATGAGAAGTGGCGTGATATGCTCAAAGACAGTCCGCAGGATGAACCTGCATGGGTTTCTAATTTTGCCGGGTGATGGGTGGAGTATATACTTTTCAGGTGGAAGGTTAGTTTTTCATGGTTAATCAGGTGGTATTATAGTTTCCATCTCCTGTCTTTTATAGGATGATGTTTAGGTATTATTATAAGGATATTTAAATATTAACATCAATTGAGTTTTTTTTTGAACAGTTTAGTGGGTAGATGGGCCGGTTAAGTTTAAGGTGGCATCATGAATTGGCTTCGATTTGGACCAGAGGGGGAAGCAGCTTTAAGCCTATTGTTTATTCTCTTGTTTTCTGTAGCATTATGTGCCGGTCAGGTGCTTGACCCGACTCTATCTGAGGCCGACTTAACCTTCAATAATGTGGACTCGCCTCTAACCGACTTATCCTTCAAGGACTACACGGACAGTATCTGGGAGGGCTCTGAAAGCTTCGACAGCAGGATTCTCATATGGGATTTTCCGGGCGACAAAACCGTTTATCTAAGAATACCTAAATATGCTGAGATTGAGAATGCTATGATGGATTTGAGTTATGAAAAAGTAACTGAAGAGAAAACTATCACCTTAAATCCTAATTGCATTGGATACTGTAGTAGATGCCAGTATTCAACGCTGGCTAGTTGTAGGGGAACTGAGGGGGAAACCTTTGACCCTGGGGGAGGTCAGCATTTCAGTATCCACACTACATGTAGTGGGGAGTTGGGTGGATACGGAAACACGTATACGATTACATGTAAGGGCAAAGACGCTGGGACATATAATGGGTGTGGGAAAACAATCGATGTAGACTGCTATGAATTAAGGTTATATGCGGAATGCTCCAGTTCCCATCACTGTGACGGACACAGATGCAGCTATCCTGCTTCATGTAATAGGATGGTAACAGCCCGAATAACCTACGAGCCGAATCCCGCAACCAACCCTAACCTTAAAATTAATGGAGACTGTATCTGGTCTTATTCAGGCGAATTCACGGGGACGGAAACTGTGCCGGATTTCACATCACAGCTTAAGGACTATTTAGATACCTGCTCGGCAGATGCAAAGGGTTACTGTCTGATCCCGTTAGTGTTCCACTCTGATTCCCCGGGACAGATTAAGATCTTCGAGATAAACATGGATTATTGGTTAATAAGAGAGCCGCAGAAAGAAACTGTTTCGTTAAGTGCTTCAGACCGTGATTCCTGCTGCCCACGTTATCAGTACGGGGGGTCTACCCATTGTACTGCTACTGCGCATCCTAGAGTTACGAGATATGTGCGTCCGGGAGATGATGTCTATGATTTTTATGTGAGCACCAGAGTTTCGGCGACTTCTTGGTTGCCGGAACGTAGTCTTGTTGGCAGAGTTCGTGTAACCTGTTACAGGGAGGGTGGGAGCTCAGAAACGGTAGATGCATGGAATACGGATGTGAAACTGGAAAACTGCAGGTATTTAAGGATCATAGCTGAAGGTACTGCGTCGCAGTATTCCGCTTATAAGGAGTGTACGGGCATAAGATGTGAGATTGACGGGTACGCTGAGGTTTATTATTCTAAGCTGAAGGAATATTTAAGGGTTGAGCCCTCTTCTCTGGTTGCCGGAGATGAGGCTTCTGTGACATCAACTCTCAATAATAAGGGAGGGGAGACCTCTATTTTTGTGGTTACACTCCTTCTGGACGGTAAACCTCAGGGATATCAATTTTTAAGTTTAGGGGGGAAGGAGAGCAGGGAGATCACCTTCAACTTCACTCCACCCGGCGGGGAACATACTTTATCTATTAAGGCGGATTCCATTCCAGGAGATGGGGTGGTTCCAGAGTTCTTTGAGGATAATAATCTGTTGAGTAAGGATATTGAGGTTGAGGGTAATTCAGGGGAGGCAGTGGATTATTCTTCTCCGCTGATCAGGGAGATTCTTTTTTATCAGATGGGGCGCAGGGATTTGATGGTGGGTTGCACAGGAGATGCCCAGTGCGCAGATGACTTATCTTCCACAACAGATGCCTGTGTGGAGGGTGGATGCTCCCACTCCTGTGAGGGAGGGGATTGTTTCCCGCAGATAATGAATCCTGTTACTGATTACATTATTAATCCCGCCAACCTCACTCCAGGGGATGTGATTCCGGTGTATGCTGAGGTCTATAACAGGGGGGATTTGGATGCGAAGGATTTCATCGTAACCCTTGAAGACAACGGCAATATAGTGGACTATGAGTTGTTTTCTTTAGAGGACGGCCGTAGCACGACAGTAAACTTCAGCTGGACTGCTCTCCCAGGGAAACACATCCTCGCCTTGAGGGCTGATAGTAACCCGCCCCCGTATGGGGTGGTTCAGGAAACATGTGAAGATAATAATGAGGTGTCTGCTGAGGTCACAGTTAAGGATCTGCCCTTGAAGGACATTGAGTCGGGTCTCCTCGCCCTCTGGAATCTGAATGAATGTGAGGGGGATGTAGCCCACGACATCTCAGGGAACATGAACCATGGCACAGTAGATGGCGCCGGGTGGACAGACGGTGTTTATGGAAGTGCCCTGGATTTTGATGGAGTGGATGATGGAGTTGATTGTGGGAGTGTCAGTTCAGAGGGTGATTCTTCATTAACTGTGTCTGCTTGGATTAAGCCCCGTTACGTGCCTTCCGGTGGGAGTGTCAGTTTTGTTCTCGGTCAGGGCGGGGGTTACAGAGTTGGGGTGCGCAGTGGTGATGAGATTTATTTTTGGGTTAGGGGGGATAATTCAACTGGAGACGATAAGACTTCCTCTCTTGTCACAGCCTCGGATGTGATTGATAGATTAGATGTATGGTATCAGGTGGTTGGTGTATGGGATGGTAGGGGAGAGATGATGATCTATGTTAACGGCGAGTTTGTAGCTAATAAATCCGCTGATATAGCGTCTTTCAATGACCATCTAAGTGATAGTTTCGCTATTGGAGACGGTTACGTTGGCTCAAGTCATTATTTCAATGGATTGGTTGATGAGGTTCGAGTCTACAACAGGGTTCTTACTCCGCAGGAGATAAGCTACCAATACGAGAGGTATACTGAGGCTCTGACTTATCTTTTCTCTGAGGGTAATGGATCAGTAACATATGACGCAAGCCCAAACAACAACACAGGATTCATCCATGGAGCAAACTGGAGTGAGGGGGTTTCAGATTCTGCCTTGGAGTTTGACGGAGTAGATGATTATATTGCAGTAGATAACTTAGCATATGATACTGCAGGTTCCATAGATGAGATAACCATCTGTTCCTGGATAAAAACAACATCAGATGGTCAGATAATAGCGTCCTGGGATAGGAGCGAGTACTGGCGGTTTGGTGTCGGAAGTGACGGGAACCCTAACGTTGTCACATGGAATACAAGAGCAGAGGGCATTCATGACATGAGTGGCAACATCACAGTTAATGACGGCAGATGGCATCATGTATGTGCGGTTTACGATGCTTCAACAGGCGAGAAGAGGATATATGTGGATGGTGAATTGGATGCTTCGGTAGCCGCCCACAACAACAACGCCCTTGGTTCAGGAGCCGTTAGGTATGGGTTCATCGGGGTTGGCAGTGAGGCGTCGGGTTTTGATGGAAGCAAGAACGCAGGCACTTATTTCAAGGGAGCCCTCGATGAATTCAGGATATACACTAGGGCATTAACCTCTGAGGAAGTCAAGGAGCAGTTCAGGAGATACCGGCATGGCCCGGATGTGGCAGTCCTCTACTTTGATGAAAACAACGGGTCGAAGGCGTATGATTCCTCAGGCAATGAGAACCACGGCGTAATTCATGGCGCCCGGTGGAGTGAGGGAATCTCAGAATCAGCTCTGGAATTTGACGGCAACGATTACGTTGAGGTCCAAGACCACCCCACATTAGATTTGGAGAATGAAACCACTTTGGAGGCGTGGGTCACGATACCGGAGATTACTGGAACGTGGCAGGCGATCCTGAGGAAAGAGATCGGTGGAGACAGGAACTATGGTTTTTACATACATCCAACAACAGGTAAACTACATTTCTCCTTCAAGGCTGTGGAGACCGGCTCCTTATGGGATTCTGTTGCAGACACAAACATCTGTGATGGTAGATGGCATCACGTAGCTGTAACCTACGACAAGAATCATAACTCCTCCAATGGTTGTGCCATATTCTACATTGATGGTGGAGTAGACTCAGTCAAATGCAACAACCACTACACCATGACGACATCAGATGCGAAGATACGTATAGGGGATCAGGGGCTTAACGGTTTATTGGACGAGGTTCGAATCCATGACGGGGTGTTGACTCCAGGGGAAATCGAGTACCGCTACAAGAGATACCATGAGTCGTTAATCTATCATTTCTCAGAGGGCTTAGGTAATAAAACCTTTGATTCCAGCATGAACAACAACACCGGCTTCATCCGTGGCGCGAACTGGGGTGAGGGGGTTTCAGGCAGTGCCCTGGAGTTTGACGGCGACGATTATATTGCGGTGGACAATCTCTTCTATGACTCTGCAGCCGCACTGGATGAGGTGTCAGTCTGCTCTTGGATTAAGACCTCATATACTGGTAAGGTGATTGCTTCTTGGGATAGGAGCGAGTACTGGAGGTTTGGTGTGGGGAGTGTGGGTGACCCTGATGTTGTCACCTGGAATACGAAGGCGGGCACAGTTGATGATATGAGTGGCAGCACTCCGGTTACCGACGGGAGATGGCATTTTGTGTGCGGCGTCTATGATTCCTCGACGAGCGAGAAGAGGATTTATGTGGACGGCAGACTGGATGCCTCCGTCTCCGCTCACAGTAATGAAGCCCTCGGCACTGGAGAAACCAGATATGGTTTTGTCGGAGTTGGGAGTGAGGCAACGGAGTTTGACGGGAGCCAGGGATCTACGAGTTACTTCAGAGGAACCCTAGATGAGTTCCAGATCCACTCCCGCATCTTATCAGGTGAGGAGATACGGGAGCAATACAAGTCTTTACTCGGCGGACCCACAGTAGCCCTACTCTACTTTGACGAAAATAACGGCTCCACGGCCCACGACTCCTCAGGTAATGATAATCACGGCACAATCCATGGCGCCCGGTGGACGGAGGGGGTGTCTGAATCAGCCCTTGAATTTGACGGTGATGATTACGTTGAAGTCCCGGATTCCCATAAACTGGATGTTGTAGATGAGTTTACTGTGGAGGCGTGGGTTAATCCAAACGAGACACAGCAGGATTGGCCGATGATATTCCATAAGGGTCCTGAGGGGGATAGGATCCTTCTGAGGTTGGATCCCTCACTGAAGGTATATTTTATCATCCAGAACGGTGGCTTAAGTAAGGAGATTATGTCAAATACCCAGATACCTGCAGACAGGTGGTCGCATATAGCGGCGACATTCAACGACTCAAGTGATGAATGGAGGCTCTACATAAACGGAAACCTGGAGGGGGAGGTGACATCTTCCTGGAATCTACCTAATACAAGAGGAGTTGATGCCTTCATAGGTTCAGGCGGATTTAACAACACATACTTCAACGGCAAGATAGATGAGGTGAAGATATACCGTAAGGCATTAACTTCCGAGCAGATACAGTTTAGGTATCAGAAGTATTCGGAGGTGGCGATCTATCACTTCAGCAGGGGTTATGGTTTGATTGCAGAGGATTCCTCTCTGAACAGGAATGATGGGAGGATTGAGGGGGCGAACTGGACTGGTGGAGTAGCGGATCATGCGCTGTATTTCAACGGAGCAGGTGATTATGTGAGGGTTGAATGCAGTCCATCCCTGGATTTAACAGATGAGATCACGTTGGAGGCGTGGATTAATGCATCAACTCTGCCTCCGGGGAAACACAGGATTATTGATCGGTTCAGCAACAAGAAAGGCTATTACCTGCAGA
>CBFCYF010000069.1:0-9564 GCA_965602195.1 uncultured archaeon
GAGCAGAAGCAGGACTCAGAATAGAAGCACCACGACTAATCACCGCCTTAAGCCAAAACACAGCTATACAAAACCTAACACCCAAGCAGTTCACCACGCTCCAAAACACCCTAACAAACATCTCCAATCAACCAGGAGTAACAGGAGAGGTATTAGCCACCGCGCTAGAAAGCCCAAGCTTCGTGCATTCCATAGCAACCGGGAACTTCACCATAGACAACTTCAAAGCACTCACAGGACTAGGCATAGAAACCCCACAACTAATCACAGCCTTAAGCCAGAACACAGCCATACAAAACCTAACATCTGCGCAATTCAACACACTACAACGCACCCTTGAAGCCATCCACAGGGAGGGGGTGTCGGGGGATATGCTGGCTACTTTGCTGGAAAACCCCAACCTAACCCAAGCCATAGCATCAGGGAACTTCAAGATCAACGACTTCAATGCACTTATGGAATTTGGAATAACAGCTCCGCAGGTAATCCCAACCCTCATCCACATCGACGGCCTCACAACACTTGGAATCCAACCATCCCAGACCCTCACAGCCATGATACAAAACCCGGTGCTCAGACAGGTTATAACATCCGAAGGATTCACTGTATTCCAGCAGAACCTCACCCAGCTATCTAAGATGCCTAAGATGACGACAGAGGCACTGACATCAGTCCTAACAAGCCCACATATGGTTGAGGCTATGGCATCCACGCAGTTCCCCAGCCAAAGCATCCAGCAACTCGCCATCAAAACAGATATCCCAGCCCACAGGATAATCACAGCAATGACTCAGAACCCGACGCTTGCACAGATGACCCCAAAGCAGTTCACAAGCCTGCAGCAGGAGATGATCCAGATATCTAAGGTGCTTGGGATATCCACATCAGAGATGGCTCAAATACTGAGCAGCTCCCACCTAACACAAACCATACTCAACAGAAACTTCCCAACCCAACACATACAGGAACTCTCAGGAATAGGGATACCAGCAACCCAGGTAATTAACGCAATGAGCACGAACACAGCACTCACACAGGTAATCACATCCAAAAACTTCGCCACATTACAGCAGAACCTAACCGAACTATCACCTAAAACAACAACAGAAACACTAACCTCAATACTCACAAAACCCCATATGATAGAGGCACTGGCATCACATCAATTCTCAGCCCAGCACATACAGCAGTTCGCAGACAAAACAGGGATATCAACCACCTCAATAATCAATGCGATGAGCACGAACCCAGCACTTGCACGGATGACCCCAAAGCAGTTCACAAGCCTGCAGCAGGAGATGATCCGGATAGCCGACGTACTTGGAATATCCACATCAGAGATGACTCAAACATTAAGCAGCCCCCACACAACACAAACCATACTCGATGGAAGTGTGGTCAGTGACAGCTCCCTTTATGCAAAGACACACTCCCTCATAGAACTGGGACTACCCCTGTCCTCAGCAATCACCCTGTCACCTCAAATCCAGTCTATGACCCAAAACCAGTTCACCCAGAAGTTCACACATGTTATCCGGGATAATCCAGGTGCCGTTGATGGGCTTATCCAGAATATTGGTGCAGAGAACACAGCCCAGATCATAGAAAAACACAACGCAAAAGAGATACATGATATCCACTCCGCAGTAGATCAGGTTATCAGGGAATCACACTTAGAAGCCAGCCAGGTGGAGGAATTCTTTACCGCAGCAACCCCGGCGGTGGCGGTGAATGCTCTTGGAAGCAACCCGCAGGCTGTGAGCGAGATGATCTTGGAGCTGGGTGCAACAGATGCGGCCACAGCCATAGAGGTAGCTACCCACAAGGCTACAGCCCCGACGCTTGAGGTAGGTGGCGTATCAGTTAAGGAGACACCTAATTTTGCTGTTGTGAAGATGGTTGATTCCCTGGCAAATGAGGGAGTAATAACATTCAGAAACAAGTTTACCCCCCAGGAATTTAATCAGATTCTGGCTGATTCCGGCCCCCTCAGCCAAGGGATGGAGGTGGCGATTGAAATGCATAGACAATTAGGTAACATTGAACTAAATGATTTAACTCCAGGTGAATTAGCAGGTATCCTCAGCGAAGAACAAGCAACTTATCAGGTAGAGGGAGTTACTTCGATGGATTCAATAGAAACCTTAACATCCATAGTTCCATCCGGAATTGATGTTGCAACCCAGAGTGGGATTTCAACTACCGTGGAATTCGATAGTACCGCCGTGAATCTAGGGTGGATGAACGAGTTTATTGAGGGGGTGGGAGCTGATACCGCTATGGAGGTCTTCAGTGGATTGGATCCGGAGCATGCTCAGCAGATGATGGGCTCACATGAGGTAAGTGATGTCATAAACTTTGTACGTCAGGCTGTAGCCGACGGCGTGGATGTTGTCTACAGACTGAGTCAGATGAAGCTGGATTTCACAGGGGATGTGGGGGTAGGCACGGCTGGTGTGGTTCAGGCAGTTGGCGGAATCACCAACACAATGGAAGATATCTCAATGATTAAGGGTAGCTCGACAGGATCCATAGAATATACTTCCCCGACACAACCAATACAGGTAGATCCCAACTCTACCCTAGAATCCATCCGTGAAGCAGTTAATGATGAAATCTCTAAACTGGATGACGGTGAATGGAAAACCATCTGCTCAGATGAGATGACGCGTGGAATTGCTGCTATTGAGGAGGTGAGCAGGCCACTTAATGATGGAGGAATGCCTCTTCTTTTCAGACTCGATCAAACAAATCCCGGCGATGTGAGAGACTTTAATGTATTCTTCAAGGAGAAGTTAATTCCAGCCTACAAGGAGATACTCCACCTGTCTGATGAGGAATGCGCAAAACTCAGAGGAGTTAATGTGGAATTCAGGGGTGGGAACTGGATGACGATGCATGATCCGGTAGATAATAAGATTATAGTCTACCTTGACTCGATCGCATCAGGCAGGGATGTGAACCAGGAGAGGTTGATGTATGGGTATGGAGTCCTGCATGAGTTGACTCATGGAGTGATACGGGCCCTATCTAATTCCCAGGGAGTTAACATGATTTCCGGGGCAGATTATGTAGCTGAGGGTTTAGCCATAAAATGCCCGAGGCTGATTGCCGGGATGTTTAAGGGAGATCCCTGGTTTAATGCCCTGAGCAGGCTGGATGAGAGTATTGTCTTCATACAGAAGGAGTTTGGTTTAGATTCAGTGGATGAAAGCTATTATGCACAGTTTAGGTTGACTGATGTAGGTTCATTCAGAGATTATATGTCTGTTGAACGACGGAAGTCAGATTTAATGCCAGGTGATCTTAAGCCCTGCAGCAATGTTGATGAGTTACGGAATATGGGGGTCGCTGGATTGATTGCTAACTTAGGCTCCCAGAGAGAGGATATCAGGCAGGGAGCTCATGATAGTCTTTCACGTATTTCCCGGGAGGTTGAGACGTATACCGGGGTATCTGAGATAAGAGGGCTGATGGAGGAAGTTAAGCTGCTCTGTCCGGGGATGGGTGAAGGTGGACAAGTCAAATAAGAGGAGGCGGATGGAGGAGGTCAGGCTGCTCCGTCCAGGGATCGGCAAAAGTGAGCAATATTCCAATGTTCTTAAGGAACTGGATGGCCGGCTGACTGAAACAAAACCTACGCCTCCCCTGAAGAAGAGTTCTGGCGGATTAAGCACTACATCTAAGGGACCGAAAAAACCCTGGTTTAGGAGGATCAGAGGGGGAACAAAGAAAAAAACAGCACTGAAAGAAAAACGTCTGGTGAAAAGAAAACTGTATCTCCCCTCTTCCAGTGAACTTGAACAAACACTTAAGGATCTCGGCCTTAAATATGAAAAAATAGGGCGAGGGCAGAGGAAACGCATCAGATTAACTGAGAAATCCTGGAATGAAATCCCTCCTGAGGAAATAACTAAGCTGCCCTTGGATCAGCAGCTTGAATTATATGCCTGCTCTGTGGCTAACTTCATGCAACTAAAGTTAGGCAAGAGAATAGGAATCTATAATCCCGGAAGAAAAGGTTTGTTGGGGAGAGGGAAGGCATATTCACGGGTTAATGTTCCCTTCAGGGTTGAGTTGGTTGAAACCACCGAAGACCTTGCCTTCAGAACCGATACCCACATAAAGTTTGATCAGAACCTCAACCCCCAGGAGGTGGTAGCCCAACTAATCTATAATCCCGGGGGAATAAACGAGGCGGTCCCTGACACACTGCTGCCTTATTTCATCAAAAATAGCAGGGATTTAGGTAAATTCGACGAATCCCTGCATGTTCTTGGGGTTATTGATTTATATGAGAGATATCTTGATGTCGAGGATTCGGTGTCTGGGAAAGGACATCTTAAGGAGTTCATCAGAGAAAATAAGGAATTTTCTCGGCCTGGATTCAGTCGCTTCCTGGAACAAAAAGGAGATGATTATTCACAACACTTCCCTCACTCCAATAACATCTCAATAGTAGCCAGTCATTCCCTGATGTTTTCTGTGATAAAGGAGTCCTTAGCTGACGCTAAGCTTAAGTTAGATGATGAATACAGTCAGTTAATTGCAGATATCATCGACGAGGGAACAAAAACAAGGGAGGAGAGGTTATTCAATTATTTCTCAGCTCATCTATCTAAAGAAAAGGCTGCTGAGGTGGCTGATTCAATTAATCACTTATTGTTCACTAGATGGGTTAATCCTGAATACGGTGGTAGGGTACTTGAAAACATTTCAAGGAGATATAATGTATCTCTTGAAACCCTTAAGGAGATAGCTCAGATTCCACCCAGGCTCCGGGGAGATTTACTTAAAAGGTATGGGATTCCAGGGGAGTATAGTGAGGTTATCTACCCTGAGGCTGTGCCTTTTCTTGGGGCGGGGTGGCAGGAGCATAAGACTCTCAGTGATTTCGCCTCGGAGAGAGCGGGGTTTATTATTCCTAAGGAAATCAGGGATGAATTATTAAAACCTAGATGGAATTTCAGGGGGCTTCTGAAGGCTCAGGGAAGGTTGTATCAGGAACTAGCTACTGGGGAATTTGCCAGGGAAGCTAGAGAGAAGGCCAGGTCATCAGGGGACAGGTATGCTGAACTTGCGGTGAAGCAGGGGAGGGTGGAGGATGCCTTAAGGGCGAATAACATAAAGGAGGCGAAATCACTCTACAGAGGGTTGTTTGATGGAGAGCTCACAGGTGGGGAGATAGATAAGATCACAGGAGAGTGGGCGATAGATGCGGCTACTGAGGGAGGGAATTATGAAAAAGCCAAAGAATTAGCTGAAAAGTTAGGTTACAAGCTCACCCAGGAGGCTATGGAGAAAGCCGGAGGGGATTCACTCTACAGGGTAAGCTTGTTTGGTTTTGAGGTCAGTAGGGTTTGTGCCGAGGAGTGGTATAGGTTAGCTGGGGTGGAGAATCCAGAGGAGGAATTCAGAGGGAAGGTAGGTGAAGTTGAGGATAGATTAAATGAGCCAAATGCTCTGTCGCCTTCAAAGGGAAAGAAACCTGCAGGGATTATAGGGCGTCTGAAGGGATTGTTTACAACGGGAGTTGAGGAGATATCCCAGAGCCAGATAATAGTTAAGTTTTATGATCCTTATAGCGGTGATTCTGATATCATCACGAGTAAACTACTCGATGAGGGGCTTATTTATGATGCCCTTAAAGATGAAGAAGTTAAGATTATACCAAAAAAGGTTAAAAAGAAAGGCATCATCGTGAGTATGCGTAGTATGGGACTGAAATATCGGGTTTATTCACTTGACATATATAAAAAACATGCAATTAAACCAAAATCTCTGATACTTAATATATCCGATACTCACTCTTTCGATGAACATGTTACTATCGCTACAAAGTTGCGTGAATTCTTTCCAGATAATATACCAAAACAGATTGCCCATTCCGGAAAGGTTTGCATAGAGGAAAAAGTTGATGGATATCCGCTCCCTGATGCTGCTGAAAAGGGCATAGATACAAATAAGGTACATGAAAACTTAGCGGAACTTGTGGCTCGTATCCGGGAAAAAACTGGTTTGACATATCTCTATTATGATTTCAATATAATAGCCAAGGATGATGCAACAATAGTGCTTACAGACTTTGATACTAGCTCAAAACGCAGAACATTAGAACCAATGAGTGAATATGAGTTTATTGATCATTATATTGAAAGTTATGCACGTGAAGGGTACGACACAGGCCTGTTCTTTAAGGGGCTTAGGAGGGGTATTGAGGGATATGTATCATTCCTAGAACATGCCTATAAATCTGCACCGGTGGACTCAAAAGTTCGTAGTCTGATAGAAAAAGAAATTAAGAAAACAGAATCAAGGGGAGAACTTAAAGAGGTAGAGGAGGGGTTAACGGAGGAAGTAACCTCGCAGGAAGCAGAAGCAAAAAGAATCACGTCTGTTTGCAGTGGTTTTAATGCATTAAGTATGCCTTCAATTTCAGCAGCAATAGATAAGTTAGTTGGTGAAGGAGATGAGGAATTAACACAGCAGAGAGAAGAGATAAATGAGGGTTTAGGTGAGTACTGTGAGTTTTTAAAAACAGTTGGTGAAACCGCTGGGGCAAAGGGTCCGGTTATATATTACCCTTACGGAGGATTTGATCCACATACCCCATTTATGATCAAGCCCAATGCTACTGATGTTTTTGCTATGGGGAAGGAATATTTCGGTTCTTTACAGGATATTAAGCGATTTGCTGATAATGCAAGTCCTTTGGATAAATGTGGTTGGCGCTACCCTGGATTTGATTATATGCCAAATATGCTCAACAGGATGGAGGATAATAAACTTGAGGTGGGCACAGGAGTATTTGCAATAGCAAGAATAATCTCCTTCCTAGGTGGCCGGGTCACAGGGCTGCACTACTTTAATATTGAAGAAGACGGTAGCTTCAGGTCTTTAAATGAAGATGATCTGGTTGATAAAGAAGATAACAAGAATGCTGTAGTTGTGTTTGAAGATCCGGACACAGGTGTTCAGAAAAGATACTGGTATATCCAACATGACATTAATAGAGAGGATAAGGGTTTCAGTCGGTTTATTGGAGGGGAGGGAGGATTGGAGTTTCAGACGTTATTAATAAAGGCGGCTCGCAGTATGTGGGATAGTAGTGAAGTGAACAGAGAAAATTCAATAAAAAAAACTTTACTCCCAGCTAAAGGAAACAAGAGATGTGTTGTTATCACAGATAAACGAGTCCATCCTAGGACGGGTTCATCTAAAGGATTAGGGCAGCATCCAATTTGGGCTCCAGGCTATAGGCCAAAGACAATCAAGGTTGAAGGCAAATCGGTTGGTTACAGTCGTGTCGGCGATGACATGTATTATGGTCCGGCAAAGGAATTGATTGACTTAGATACCCCTGTAAATCAGATTAAGGGATATATGGGTGATGAGGATGATACCGTCAATCCAAAAACCACCCCCAAAAAAAAGATAAAAGAAAATTTAGGATCAACAAAACCAAAATCCTCTTTCGATGGAAAACCGGCGAAACCCGCTGCTGCGTACTCCCTGCTCGAACATCTGAAAGAAGCAGTTGAAGCCAGAGATAAAAAGAAAAGAGAAAAAAGATTAAATGAAGTCTGGATGAGCTTTGAAGCGAGTTTGGAAGGTCTCGAACAAAAAGAACAACTTGACAGGGCGAGGAAGCTCTGGGATTCCATCATAAAAATTGAGGACATGGATATCCATGGAGAGGTTGTAGAGGGTCTTCTTGGATATCTCAAGGAATCAGATGTGAGCGAAACAGTTAAAGGAGAGATAAGATTTTTTGCAGAAAACCGGGGTAGAACCGAGGAACTGCAGTTTGGACCGATAGGCCTTAAGAATTTAACTGAAAGTATAAGAAATATCAAGGAAAGGTTAAGGAAGCCAAAGAAGGAGTCAGAGGGCATACCAACACAAGAAAAAGATTGGGCAGACCTTAAAGAGGGGGCAGGATCAGATCACACATGCCTTCTGCCTAAACATCTGACAAGGGAGTCATTTGATCTGAAAGGAAGAGGTAATCTATTGGATATTCTGGGTAAGGCAGTTAAGGAAACCAACAAAGCCTGGGGTTTGGATATGGTTGCGTGTGTTTTTGGCAGCTCAAGTTATTTAGGTTGGGAGTATGCCGGAGACTTGGATATAAGACTCCTCACAGGACCTGAAGGGAGGAACGTAGATTACCTGACATTAAAGGAAGCATTCCTCGGGGAGTTAGGGAAATCCCTTAGGGATGCGGGATTAGATGTTAGACATAATGAGGCTGAATTTGTCATAGCTGATTTCCCGGTAGAGGAAGGTGTAAGGGAGTTACCGGTTAGGCCAACCCAAATGATGTCACCCTACCAATATAGAGTTACTTATGTTGGGGGTGTGGAGGCGATAGAGCGGATAAACAAAAAAATCCGGGAGTTTCCAGAGACCTCTGAGAGAAAGATAAGTGAATGTAATTTCCGAGTGCGTCAGGCAAAGGAACTTGCAGATAAAGGGGATTATAAACAGGCAATCAAACGAATAGCTGAAGCCTCAAGGGTACTGGATGCTGAAGAGATCATAGGCAGGATATCAGAGGAGTTGAGGCCAGGGCAGGGAGAGATAACAGAGGAGTTCTACAATGAGATGGCTGCGGGAATAGAAAAGGAAATCCAGAAAATAAAGTTAAGCACTATAACTGCATCAACAGAACCAGAATACATAGTTCAAGAGGATGGGAAGGAGATTATTAGGCTAGCAGAGGTTATAGCAAAATATGAGCCAGGATATAGGTATGTGATGGATGACGCGGGCAGATTGCAGATACTAGAACATAAATATAACGCCAAGAAGAGGGTGGTTCAGGTTGATGGTGTGGAATACACGTTTATCCGTGAGGAACTATGGAAGGGATTTCTTTCAGTTACACTCAAAAATGGAGGAAAGGTATATAGGTTTATTGTGAAGGTTCCGGTGAGAAGAACGTGGACTGCCCATGAAATGAATAATGAGGTCGTAGTGCAGAGGACTGCTTGTGAATGCGGACGGGCGCCGGAGATTATTTATGCAGATACGCGGGGGAAACAGGACGGTGGTACCGGGAAGATAGTTATGAATTGGTTTGAGGGAGAAAGACTCTCTGAGTTGATAGAGAATAATGAATCCATTGTATCAGACCTCGGATTCCAGAAGGAGTTAGGGAAAGCATTAAGCGACATACACGGGAAAGGCATTGTCCACAACCAGCTTAGTCTTTCTAAACCAGCAGGTACAAAAAACATTATCAGAACAAGTGAGGGGGGGAGAATTATTTTTGTCGGCTACGAGTACGGTGAACTGCTGAGCGAAGACGACAAAAAGAGTATAGTGGAGCAGGTTAGTGAACTCTCCGAGCTTACAGAAAGATTTAAGGGGAAGTATAAGCAGCTCTATGAAGCATACATGGGCGGCGGGGGATTCGAGAGGATAAGAGATTATCTGATGAAAAATCCCGAACTAGTGAATGATGTGTGCGATATCCTTCCAAGAAAATATAAAAATCCAAGAAAATATAAAAAGAAACCGCGTAAAGGGATTGAATTAGGCACTACAAAAACCAATGTT
>CBFCYF010000070.1:0-9480 GCA_965602195.1 uncultured archaeon
CACATACACGTTGCCGCTCACGCTTATGACATTCCAGTTGTAGAGTGTTTCATTTCCCGCCCCCATAAGAGTCAGGTTCCCCTGCACATCCCCATAGAGTATATGCCAGCTTGATTTCACCGAAAACACATGCATTGTTGAGGTGGGATTTATGTTCCCAGCTGAGTCATTGCATTTATAGTAGAGGGTGTAGGTCTGATTATTCATCAACCCGGAGTAATTGAATGAGTGATTCTGTCCGCCGGTGTTTGTGAAATTCACGCCCTGGGTTGCGTAGTTGAAGCCTGAATTCGTGAGATTGTATCTGCAGACTGCGTTCTCATCCGTCGAAATATTGATCCACGTCCAGGTTGTTCCCGCAGACAGGTTCGTGTTATTCTGCGGATTCACTATCGTGATATTTAGGGGGGTTGTGCCAACCGTCAGATACCTGAGACTTCCATTATCTGTCTGCCCGCAATTCCCACCCGTGTCATTAGCCCAGCCGTAGTAGGTGTATGTTCCATTACTCAGATTCGTTATATTATTGTAGAATCTCCATTCTGTTGAATTGTATTTCTGGAATTCTGACTGGTAGTGGAGCAGGATTTCTGAGGAATTCATCGCCCGCTTGTAAATCCTGACTTCGTCGATGGTGCCGTTAAAGTATTTTGAATCCATAGGAATTGAACCAATCTTTAGACTCCCGACGGTATTGTTTGGATTAACTACCCCTGAACTATTTTTAAGAACGCCATCGAGATAAATCAGTATATTCGTATCATCAAATACCCCCGCTAAATGATGCCAGTGATTCAGGGAGCAATCAGAATTCGGAAATCCAGCATAGCTTACAGCAGACCAATCCTCTAAGGTTTTGAATTTTATTTGAGTCCAGTCCTGAGTTAGCATCCATCCAGTGTCATGGTCAGCTGCTTTCACAACAATAGGATCATATCCTCCATTATCCCAAGACTTAGGGTATATCCACGCTTCAACCGTAATTATGTCAGTGATATTCAGGCTCGCTTTATTCCCGCAATCCACATAATCATTACTCCCATCAAATCCCAGACCATACCCGAATCTGCCAGCTACATAATGCGGACAGCTTGAATGATTACCGCAGATTTGAGAGCCATTATGCATAATCCCATTATTCCCGTATTTACTGATCTCCAGGACATGGGTTTCATTATCGCCGATAGCTGAATTATTGTTGAAGTTCATCGCCAACACCAGGGAATCATCATAGAACGTGTAGTTTGTGTTATTCCAGTTGAATCTGAATGTGTCTAAATTGGATTCTGTTATTGTTATGTTTACTTCAGTCCAGTTTGTGTTTATCGTTGTTCCACTCGGTTCCGTTGGCGGGGTGAAGTTAAGGGCTAGGGGGATCAGATCAACAGTTAAGGTCCTGATCTCTGAAGAATTAGAGTTCCCGGCAGTATCATTCGCCCAGCCGTAGTAGGTGTAGGTTCCGTCAGTCAGATTCGTAACATTGTTGTAGAACCCCCACTCCGTGCTGTTGTACTTCTGGAATTCGGATTGGTAGTGCTGCTTTATTTCCTCTGCACTCAGCGAGCGGTTGTAAATCCGGACTTCGTCGATGGTGCCGTTGAAATACCAACCAAATCCTTCCCCTATTTTTAAATCATCAGCCGAGGTTTCAATTGTGTAGGTATCCAGTCCAGAGAGGGTGTTGGTATTTTTCAGGCCCCCGTTTATGTAAATCCTTAACTGCCTTGTAGAGGAGTTATATGTCCCCGAGAGATGGACCCAGTCTGTTCCTATTGCATCTACTCCCTCAACCGTACGCCAACTTCCATTAATATAAAGATAAAGATGCGGTTCATCAGCCCAATCTCGAGATATATCCAGGAAGTAAGTATTAGCCTTGTAAACCATATAATCTTCATCTGTTCCCGAAGAACTTCTCTTAACCCACGCCTCAATCGTAATCGCATCAGTAATATCCAGACTCGAATCATTACCGCAATCAACATAATCATTGCTTCCATCAAAATCCAGACCATGCCTGAATCTGCCAGCCACATAATGCGGACAGCTTGAATGATTCCCGCAGATTTGAGAGCCATTATGCATAGTTCCATTATTCCCGTATTTGCTGACGTCCAACACATGGGTTTCATTGTCTCCGATAGCTGAATTATTGTTGAAGTTCATCGCCAGAACCAATGAATCACCATAAAATGTGTAGTTCGTGTTATTCCAGTTGAATATGAATGTGTCTAAATTGGATTCTGTTATTGTTATGTTTACTTCAGTCCAGTTTCTGTTTATCGTGGTTCCATTCGGTTCCGTTGGCGGAGTGAAGTTCAATGCTGGTGCAGTTGAGCCCACAGTGAATGTTGTGGTATTACTCCCCCACGTATTTGATGTGTCGTTGGCATAGACATTAATAGTCCAGTTGCCGTCTTCAGCGTTACCCGGAACACTCCACGAGTAATTATAGACCCAGCCGTTGGTTATTGAGCCATCCCGGGCCATGGTGTCGTTGTCAAGGACAACACCGCCTGTTGTGTTAAGGATTGTTATCAGGGTTACATTCACCTGGCTTTGTCCGTCGGCGTCTGTCACGGAGACGTTGATGAAGACGGCATCGTTTCTCGCAAAAACAGTCTTCGCCTCCAGAGAAACATTGTCGTAGGTTTGAGGTGTTTGGACTACTGGGGCTGTGTTGATCCCACCACCTGCAAGGTAGATGGTGTCAGATCCATGCGGTTGCTTTATTCCCACATAATCGAAGATGCCATCTGAGTTCGTATCTTTCTTGCACAACCAGAAGATTCCATCAGTGGTTGTTAGATTGTTGTATGTGGGTGTCAAAGTATCACAATCCGCTTGATTCTCTGCGTAATCTTCCAGGTCGTATTCTGTTCCATCCCAGGTTACGTTAACGTATTCTGAACCCACGGCAGTGATTGCGGTATCGTTTAAGGTTAAGTTAAACGTGATATTTGTTAGCTGTTGATTTTGGTATTCCCTCACGCTTATATTATAAGTCATATTCCAGGTATCCCCTGTTATGTTCTCAGGGTCCTTAATGGTTTTTATGGCAGCGAATCCTGTTTGCGTATCATCCCAGAGGATAGTTGAGCCTGGAAGAGCCCCGGAAGTCCAGATAATAAATTCCTGACCTGTTGCTGTTAGGTTACAGGCTTTATCAGAGTTAATCGTAACTATAGTACAACTGGTTCCATTAAATGTTGCTGTTGTCGCAGAGGTGTTTATTTTAGTGTACCTGATCGTGATATTCTCAGCGGGGTTGGTGTCATAAGTTATGTTTTTTTCTTTGTTATAGGTTTTATTGACTAGTATGTTGTTCGTTTCGTTCCATACCCAGTTATAGTAAATTTCGGCCGAAGCATTATAGTCATAGCTTATATTTATTTTAGAGTCCCTTAATCTTCCATTGTCATCGGAGTGATGCTTTAAAGGGACACTGCACCTCTTATTTGTTGGGGAGCAGGTGGATAGGAAGGTGTTAACTGCGGAGGAGAAGTTATTTGTTGTCTGGGTTGAGGAATAATTCCCCGTATACTCCCACTCTTTTGTGCCATTAGCTGCAACATCCAACCAGGGATTTCGGGGGAAGTTAGTGTAAATCCTGACCTTATCATCCTCACCAAGAGTACTAGCGTATATATAGTCGGAGTCAGAGTATACCGTGAAGATATCACCCACTGAGTCAGTTATATCCAGAATATTTTCAAAATTAGATTTATTATAGATGTGAATTCGATTATCCCAGCAATCACCAGTAATCCCTGTGCCAGAGAAGATATACTCGGAGTTGGCATAAACTGAGAGAACTCTACAGTTAGCCTCTGTCAGGTTTATCACACCCTCGAATGTTGACCTGTTGTAGATGTGGACTTTAGAGTCACCGCCGCCGGAATAGATGTATTCGGAGTCAGCGTACACGGAATAAATAATGCCTGTGGCGTCGCTTAAGTTCGCTACATTTGAAAAAGTTGATTTGTTATAGACACGCGTCGTATTATCGGAGCTTCCCGAGTAGATGTATTCGGAGTCAGCGTACACGGAAAGAATAATGCCTGTGGCGTCTGTCAGGTTTGTCACACCCTCGAATGTTGATTTATTGTAGATGTGGACTTTAAGGTCAAAGCCGCCGGAATAGATGTATTCGGAGTCAGCGTACACGGAAACAACAGCGCCTGTGGCGTCTGTCAGGTTTATCACACCCTCGAATGTTGACCTGTTGTAGATGTGGACTTTAAGGTCAAAGCCGCCGGAATAGATGTATTCGGAGTCAGCGTACACGGAAACAACAGCGCCTGTGGCGTCTGTCAGGTTTGTCACACCCTCAAATGTCGACCTGTTGTAGATGTAGGTTTTATTGTCACCGCCGCCGGAATAGATGTATTCGGAGTCAGCGTAGACCGGCCAGACCTCGTCTGTATGAGCTATGCTCGTGTTCAGGAAAACGGTTCCGGATATGTTTAACCTGGCACCGGTTACAGACGAGTTTTTAGGTATGGATACCCAAACAGTCTTGTTTTCGTTTCCAGCGAAGTCAATATTCTTTGTTGTTGAGGAATCATTTAATTTATTAAGTTCATAGCTGAAAACAGGGTCATCCGGGTTAAGGATAAATGATTTCTGTGGGGGATAATCCTCATAGTCATTAGGGTCAGTGCCGTAGGTAATTACTTCTGAATAATCTGGCCACCCGTCATTATCAGTGTCCCCCTTCCCCGGATCCGTGTAGTATCCATACATCTCCTCATAATCAGTTAACCCATCAGCATCAGAATCCGTCGAGTTCAGTGTCCCGTTATCCGCCGGATTTATTATTATGAAAGATAATTGGTTAGGACCCGAGATAACATATGGGTTCGTATTAACGGAGGTAGCTAATTTTATCGTGAAATTATAGATATCATCCCCTGTTAAGGAACCACTTGCATTCAGCAGATACGTGGATAGGTAATAGCCTCCGACAGATGAATGGGAATCACTATAATTTGTGGTATAATTCCTGTCCAACGAACCACTCCATGCGCCGTCCAACTGATAACCGATTGTCGCGTTCTCACTAACAGTTTTCCACCAGATATGGTAGTATATTGACCTGAAATTAAATGCCTGCGAGTAACTCTCATTCTCATCGAAATAGAATTGCACCCAACTAATACAGTATGTTTCCTCGCTGTTATTTGACTGCGGCAATAGGAGACTGCCCATATCGCGTCCCTCGTTGTTCCCTAACTCTTGCCCGTGTGTCGGGTTATCAGGCCACAGGTAGTACTGCCCTTTTATGAGATTTACGTTGAATGAGGTTGTGCTGTCTACCGAGTCAGTGGAGTTATACCAGCCGGTGACATTCACTTCCCAGCCCCCTAAATCAGCGTCACCGGGCAGGGTATAGTTCCTCCAGTAACTGCCGTCACTGGCGGAGGTGACATTTGCTTCATCAACTATATCTCCGGTGGTATTAATGAATTTCACTGTAACAGTTTTACCGCCTAAGGCTGTTCCATTGCTCCACTGGAATACGCCGGAAGCATTAACAGTATCATTTCTGTTGTAGTCCGGTTGATTGGTTGACACATTTATCTGTAAACCCACTACCTCAAAGCTGGTTGTGTTACTCCCCCACGCATTCAATGAATCATTAGCGTAGACATTAATCGTCCAAGTCCCGATTTCAGCAGTACTGTTAACGGTCCATGAATAGTTATAGACATAGCCCTTTGTTATTGAGCCATCCTGGGTCATAGTATCATTATTAACGACAACTCCCCCTGTTGTGTTCAGTATGGTTACCAGGACAGTATCCAGATCTGAGGCTCCGGTATCATCTGTTACTGAGACGTTGATGAACATCACATGGTTTCTTTTAAAGGCTGTTTTCGGTGTCAGGGTTGTATTGTCGTAGGTTGCGGGGGTTTGGACTGCCGGGGCATCACTCCATGAGACATTCCAGTCGTAGAGAACCGGTGTATTGGATGCGTTTGTAGTAGTTAGATTAGCGTATAATCTGATGGAGGCTAATCCGGAGGCGCAGGTTGTGATACCGTAGCCGGAGCCGGCCTGTGATTCTGTTATCGTGCATTTCGTTGAGTTGTCTGATGCATCCAGGATTCTGTAGGTGATATTTGTTCCGGAGGCGGAGATGTTGTCACTGGCATAGAATTTATCCCAGGCCATGTTCGTCTGGTTGGAGGGGGTTACTGGTGTTGAAGTCAGGTTTCCGGAAGCGGATATTGCTTCCTCAACCCCAACACTCCCACTCGGCTCAGGTGAGGCGTATTCGCGGACGAAAACACTGTCTGCATAAAATACGCCGGTTTCGTATCCAGTATGGTATACAATAAGATTATGGGTAGTAGTATCTCTTGGAGTTAGCCCGCTTTCTGACCCAATTCCTTCAACACTAACATCGAATGTACCTGCCTTATGATATGTGACAATTATATCATACCACGTGTCTGCCGAATACGTTCCGATAGTTGCATATGTTGAATCATAAGCACGGAAGGTACCATCTGAGTTAAAGAAAACTCCAAAGCCCCTATTATCAACCTCACCATATAAGATAAAAAGTTCTGTGGCGTCTGTTTGCGATACGTTCATTCTCGTTTGATATACGTAGGTATCAGCAGTAAAATTTTTGTGACAAGCAGCCGTATCGTGCCCTGTAACCCAGGTTCCTTTCAATTGATTCGTTGATATCTCAAATGAGGCATCATAAGTCTCAGTCCAATTATTTCCAACAGTCCCGCTATCTGCCCGGTCAAAACCATCAAAGAACAGAAAGGTATTCGTCCCATTGCTTGCAGAACTTGAACTCGGGTTGCCGTAGTACATGTATATTCTGTCTATTTCCGGGCTGCCAGACAGATAGGTTACATTAACCCAGGCGGTCATGTTGTCGTTGCTTGAGAAATTGCAGGTTTCAAGCCAGAAAGGGATTTCTGTTTCAGAGCCATCAGTTAGATTGTAGTATGTGAACCTGATGTCTTTACAGGTCGTGTCTATCTTCCCCGCCGAGTACTCAACCGAGAAATTATGAACAACTTTAAGTTGATAGTTTTTTATATACTCTACTCCGGAAGTAAATTCGATGGAGATTAGTTTGCGGTAAGACCAGTTATTATAAGCTGAATAAGACCAGCCACATTCGATTAATTTCACATCCCCGTCACTTGCGTTTATGTTGTTTGATGAGGCGATTCCGGTCCAGTTATCTCCCCAATAGGAATCCCAGGAATCAGCACCATCCCACCACCAGCTTGCTGAGACATTAAAGTGGATGAGGTAATCTCCGGTGTTTGCATTACCCGCAGTATCGTTGCACTTTATGTAGTAGCTGCGGGAAGAATTATCTGTCAGGTTGGTCAGGGAGGAGTTGTGGTTGGTGGAATCCGTGTTCGTGAACAGGGTCATGGATGAGAATGCCGTTCCCGGTGAGGTTGAATACCTGCATTCCGCTGTCTCATCCGTCGAAACCCCCAAGGTCAGGGATTTATTTCCGCCGCTGACTATGGAGTTATTGGTTGGGCGGGGATCTGAGATTGTTGATGGTGTTCCGTCTGTAACATTAAACTGTTTATTCGGGGTGGTGGAGTTAACATTATTGGAGGTGTCGTTAGCCCACACCGAGGTCCAGTTATAAGAGCCTGTTTCGTTGGTATAACAGTATCCGTCTGTTCCCCCGGTTGAATTACAGAATACAAAGTATTCAGAGGACAGGTTGTCTGCGGTAATGTTATAGCTGCCGTATGGAGTCTGTATATAGAACTTAACGGTATCCGCTGCTTCATTATCAGTTACTGTGGCATTCAATTTAACCGATTCATCAACATAGATATCTGAGTCATTCACCGCCTCATTGGAGATTGTCGGCGGAACACTGTCCACAGTGAATGTTGTGGTATTACTCCCCCACGTATTTGATGTGTCGTTGGCGTAGACATTAATGGTCCAGGTCCCGTTTTCGGCATCCTGTGGCACCTGCCATGAGTAATTATAGACCCAGCCGTTGGTTATGGAGCCGTCCCGGGTCATAGTGTCGTTGTTGACGACGACACCACCTGTTGTATTCAGGATCGTTATCAGGGTTATATTCACCTGCGTTTGACCATCGGCGTCTGTCACCGAGACGTTGATGAAGACAGCGTCGTTTCTCGCAAAAATTGTTTTCGCCTCCAGGGAAACATTATCGTAGGTTGCGAGTGTCTGAACGACTGGGGCGTTATTTCCAGCAGCAACATCATAACTCAGGAAACTCCTGTAATCCGGCGCAAAATCATAGCTTTCTGTGGAAGAGCCAGACTCAAACGTCACATTAATATTATCTCCCGTTGTTATGTTTAAGTCAGTTAATAAAACACTTAATTCAATTGTATCTGAGTTGTTGCTGAAGGAGCAGCCAGAGATATTACTGCTCACATCGCTTGAATTATAGACGTAGCAGATGCTTCCGTTAACCTGCACCCTGTAATCATATTTAACCGATAGATTAATACCTGTTTCAGGGGTTGATTCATTACCACTTGAATCATTCCTTGAGATGAATAATCTATAGTATTCTGCTGTATCAGAGTAATCCAGGGTTCCGTTTACCTGAATCAAGGCGAATAAATGAGTGTTGTTGTTTGCAAGGGAGATTGCTGAGAGGTCGAAGTCGTCTCCTCCGCCTGAAGTTAGGTAACTGAAATTAACAGCAACAGGATTCTCGTGCTGGGATATTCCGCCATAGCCAAGCTGACCATAAAATCCAAAACCCCAGCAATAAGCTGAGCCATTAGCTAAGACACCGCAGGAATGATACCGTCCAGCTGAGATACGTATGAAATTATTGGGGGTGATGTTCACGGCAACAGGATTCTCGTGCTGAGATATTCCGCCATAGCCAAGCCGACCAGCGTCTCCAGAACCCCAGCAATAAGCTGAGCCATTAGCTAAGACACCGCAGGAATGATACTCTTCAGCGGAGATGCTTGTGAAATTATTGGGGGTGATGTTCACGGCAACAGGATTATTCTGCTGATCTGTTCCGCCATAGCCAAGCCGACCATTGCCTCCAGAACCCCAGCAATAAGCTGAGCCATCAGCTAAGACACCGCAAGAATGATCATATCCAGCGAAGATGCTTGTGAAATTATTGGGGGTGATGTTCACGGCAACAGGATTCTCGTGCTGATCTGTTCCGCCATAGCCAAGCTGACCCTGAACTCCCAAACCCCAGCAATAAGCTGAGCCATCAGCTAAGACACCGCAGGAATGAAGCCATCCAGCAGAGATGCTTGTGAAATTATTGGGGGTGATGTTCACGGCAACAGGATTCTCGTGCTGATCTGTTCCGCCATAGCCAAGCTGACCCTGAACTCCCAAACCCCAGCAATAAGCTGAGCCATCAGCTAAGACACCGCAGGAATGAAGCCATCCAGCAGAGATGCTTGTGAAATTATTGGGGGTGATGTTCACGGCAACAGGATTCTCGTGCTG
>CBFCYF010000071.1:0-9389 GCA_965602195.1 uncultured archaeon
AAGATCTTGACCATAGGATCTGCTTTAACCTCCATGACCTTCAGTTTATTTTCCCCGATAAATGAGTCTATTTGAAATGCATCCTCATAAAATCGATCCTTTCCTTCGATTACACACTCCCTGTTGACTTCCTCTGGGACATAGCAATCGAAATTCTCTAAAACCTTTTTGATGATCCTGGATTTCGTTAGTTTGATTAGTCCATCCGAGTCAAATACTAACTTAGTCATTATTATACATATTTATACATAGGTATATAAATATAATTCCCCCACTAATAAAATGCAAGACAAATGCGATCTTCATTCTCTAACATCCCAGTTCAACAACAATACACTAATAAACAAGGCCAGAAATATTACCTGTAAGCCCACCGACGCCATAACCAATGAGACCACAGCGATTTCTATCTCAGAAAGGCTGCCAAATCCGGTGGACGCCCACCCATACACGATATTCAGACCCAGAATTAAGCCAACAAGAAACAACAATACACCAAAAAGCAGCTCTATCTCCAGAGAATGGTAGTCAAGAAATTTTCTTGTTAATCCCCTCTTGTTTCCAACACCATGAATTACACCATAGACCTTCAGGTACACCCCCGCAGATATCACCTGGAAACCCATTATTGTCACAACTCCGCCGAAGATAAAGGAATGTAATCTATGAATTGGTCCCTGAAGCATTAGTGATGTCATAAAGGCTAATCCCAGAAGAAAAAGAATAAACCCAGGGATTAATAGAAAAGGAGTTGGTTTATAGAGGATCATAAATCTAAGATGCCTCCAGCCGTCATGGAATGACTGTAATTTAGCTTTCCCCCCTTTCCTTGGGAAATAATCTATTGGAATCTCCTTGATGTTCAATTTTTTCCGGGAGGCTTCAATAACCATCTCGGAGGCGAACTCCATGCCCTCTGTTTTCAGATTCATCTTCTTTAGAGCTTCCCGGGTAAAGGCCCGCATCCCACAGTGAGCATCTGATATTCCCGCCCTGAACAGGAGGTTGAGGATGCCTGTAAGCAACGGGTTTCCGATATACCTATGCAGGGGGCGCATAGCCCCTTTATGGATCCTCCCCTTCAGACGGGAACCCATAACAAAATCCGCACCTTCTTCAGTAATCTTTCTCACAAATTTCGGTATCTCCTTAAAGGGATAAGTCCCATCAGCATCCCCCATCACTATTATGTCCCCCGTTGATTCATTAAGGCCTCTGAGGTAGGCATTACCGTATCCCTTCTCTGGTTCCCTCACAACCTTTGCGCCTACCTTTCTTACTATATCAACTGTATTGTCTGTGGAGTTGTTGTCAACTACAATGATCTCCACATCAAATCCGATATCCCTTAATTCCTTAATAGGGATCTCATTTATTGTTGACTCAATAACGTCCTCCTCATTCAGTGCTGGAATCACAACAGATATTTTCATTATTGCTTATCTATTATTCTTAGAAGTATATTTACTGAGTTCAGGGATGATATCTGCTGATACCCGACCCAAGAATTAAGGAGATACGGTAGATTAGATGCGTCTATATCCGACACTATCTAAGAAACACTTACCTGAAGAAAAATCATACCTCGTTAAGTCCCCTATCCCACTTGTGAAACTCCTCAGTGTAGAGGTAGGAGCCTGTGGCCTCATCCAACGTAGATGATCCGAGAATGTTAGGTGATTTAGCTCCGGTTATGATAGCGATCACCTCAATCTTCTCACGTACCCTGGGATCCACCCTCGCACCCCACGTAACCGCCGCATCCGGCCTCAACTCCTTAGTAATCAACTGCCCCACCTCATTTGCCTCACCTAAAGTCATATCCTCTCCTCCAGTGATATGGATAAGCGCCCCAGTAGCATCCTTGTAGTCAACATCCAGCAAAGGCTGATTCAAGGTATTCTCAGATGCCTTCTCCACCCTATCAGGGCCCTCCCCATCGCCAACAGAGATTACCGCCACATCACCGTTAGACATCACAGACCGGATGTCTGCAAAATCCAGGTTAATCAAAGAAGGCTCCATTATCGTCTCAGTAATCCCCTTCACCGCCCTCGCAACCACCTCATCGGCAACAGAAAACGCCTTATCAATCGGCAGATTAGGGCAATACTGCACCAGCTTATTATTGTCGATTATTACAACAGTGTCTGAAACCCTCCTCAGCCGGTCTATGCCCATCCTCGCCTTATCCAACCTCGAGCGCTCAAGAGAAAAAGGGAAAGTCACAATACCGACAACAATCGCCCCATTATCCTTTGCCAGCTCAGCGATTACAGGAGCAGAACCTGTCCCGGTCCCGCCGCCCATCCCCGCAGTAAGGAAAAGCAGATGAGTGTTCGCCAACAGATCACCTAACTCATGCCTGCTGGATTCAGCCGCCTTAGCTCCCAGCTCAGGGAAACCTCCAGCCCCCAAGCCTCTCGTTAACTTCGCCCCCATCATAATCCGGGTGACATTACCGTCAATCTTCTTCAGATCCTGTTTATCAGTATTTGCTGCTATCAACTCAGCACCGTCTATCCCAATATGCTCCAGCCGGTTTATTGTGTTATTGCCAGCCCCCCCAGTGCCGAGGACCACAATTCTCAACCTGTCAGTACCCTCAAATTCATCAAAAACCTCTTTTTCAAGCTTACTGTGCTGTATCGCAGCATTAACTATGGAATCCATTTTTCTATAATAGTATTGAACATCTGAGAATAAATATATCAGGTTTTTTTGGCGGGAGTAATATTGGATGCTATTTTTTTAGCAGAGAATCCCTGATATATAACGGTGAACTAGGCCGGGGGGCTGGACGTCCCCTGTAATCCTAAATCGTCCTTACGGGGAGGCTGAAGTCTGAGGGGCGGCGTATTAGCTGGTTATTGGTCCAGTACTCCGACCGTGAGTTCTCGTCTCACTGGATTCTTTGCTTTGGAAACCGAGTCAGATCCGGAAGGAAGCAGCTCTAACCAAGGCAACGGATGCTGGTGAGGTAGCGGGAATGAGAAGGGTGCCGGGTAGCCGGTAGTCAGTGGGTGCGTCAACCCTCAGACGCGTTCACCATAACTGTCACGCCCAGTTAACATGCGGGTGCTACATTCGCTCCTTTCAGTCGCTCAGTAACACTTACTTGACACCACCTAGATAAATTTGTCTGATTATCTATAGAAATCACGAAGTGATTTCCCTTTCTTTTCGCCAGCGTTTTCTTTCCTAAAGAAAAGGCTGCAGGCTAGGAGAACATAATGGAGGCCAAAAGTTCAAGGATTATCATGGCGACAACGATTCCGACAACCAGCTTCGGATCCATCTTGGGGCCGCCTTCATCCACATCGAAGTATCTGATGAGTCCTGCTCCTCCGGCAATACCGTCGGTTTTTCTTTTCTTCAATACAGGCATTTTACCATAAGTTATAAGGAGTTTTAGAGATAAAAGTGACAAACTTAGTATGTTTTAGCGACCCTCACTGTTGTTCCTTTTTTACCGCACACCACACACTCTCCTGTTTTATCATCAACTGAGAGGATATCAGCATATTCCTCAATATTTTCTGCACACTCCTTTTTCCCGCACCAACCTGCTTCTATGATGCCGTCCCCCATTAACCTGCTGATTTCTTCTAGAGACCCTGCTTTGGAGAATCCTTCCTTGAATCTCTTTTCCGCATTTTTTCTCATGTTTCTGGATATGTCTGTGAATATTTCCTTGATTCTATCGATTTGATCATATTTCAGGGTTATTTTCTCCTTGTTGTCTCTTCTCACCGCCACCATCTGTTTGTTATTTAAGTCTCTGGGCCCTACCTCGAGCCTCACTGGAACGCCTTTCATCTCCCAGAAATAGAATTTTGCCCCGGGTCTCTCCTCTCCCCGATCAATATCAACTCTGATGCCTCTGTCACGCAATCCTCTCTCCACATCCTCCGCGTATCTCATAATCCCCCCCCTATCTGACTCCTTGAAGATTATGGGGATGATGATAACCTGTATGGGGGCGAGAGCAGGGGGTAGGATGAGGCCGATGTCGTCGCCGTGTATGGAGATCACAGACGCCAGTAATCTGCCGAGGCTGGGGCCATAGGATGTCTGGTATACATGCTCGTGCTCTCCTCCTGCGGTTTCGTAGGTGATATCGAAAACCTTGGAGAAATTCTGTCCCAGATCGTGTACTGTTGCTATCTGCAGTGTCTTGCCGTCAGGCATCAGGGTGTCTAAGGCGTAGGTGTGGTCGGCGCCTGGGAACCTGTCCCACTCAGGTCTCTCATTTACGGCGAATGGGATGCAGAGTAATCCGCTGATAAGCTGGGCGTATATCTCCTTGATTTCCTTTATGTTTCTTTTGGCATCCTCCGGGTCGGCGTGGGCGGAGTGCCCTTCATTCCAGAGGAATTCCCTTCCCCTGATGAGTGGTCTTGTGTGTTTGGTCTCATACCTGTAGACGGCACAGCTTTGGTGAACCTTCAGTGGGAGATCCTGGTGTGATCTGATCCACAGGGAGAACATTTCATAGATCGGGGTTTCTGAGGTGGGTCTTAAAGCAAGTCTTCTCTCCAGCTCATTTGCTCCGGCGTGGGTAACCCAGAAAACCTCGTTCTCGAATCCAGCTATGTGTTTGGTTTCTTTCCCTAGGATGTCTTCCGGGATCAGGACGGGGAAAAGAACAGGCTCATGTTTTTTCTCCTCAAGCATTTTCTCCAAAGCTTTCTGCATCTCTCTGATGATGAGGAGACCCCATTTCCTGTATATCAGCATGCCTTTTATTGCATATCTGGCGTCCACTATCTCGGCGTCCTCAAGGACCTTATGATACCACTCGGATAAATTTTCTTTCTTAGTCATCTTATCCTTAGAATCACGAAGTGATTCCTTTTCTTTTCGCCAGCGTTTTCTTTCCTAAAGAAAAGGCTGCTATGATACCACCCAGATAATTTTTCTTTATTAGTCATCTTATCCTTAGAATCACGAAGTGATTCCTTTTCTTTTCGCCAGCGTTTTCTTTCCTAAAGAAAAGGCTGCTGTTATGCCTCTGCCTGCGAGTATGCCGGTGGCTGAGGCGTTTATTATGTCTCTTGATAGTCCTGCGCCGTCTCCGGCGACAAATAGGTTTTTTATGTTTGTTTCCATGTTTTTGCTTACCTGTATTTGGGTGGCATAGAATTTTATTTCCGGGGCGTATATGAGGGTGGAGTCTGAGGCTACTCCCGGGATTACCTTGTCTAGTTTCTCCAGTCCCTCTTTCAGGTCTGTCACGATCCTGTGGGGTAGGGCCATTGAGATATCTCCGGGTGTCACATCTTTCAGGGTGTTGGAGACTGTATTCTTCAGTATTCCGGCTGGATGTGATCTTCTGCCTCTCCTCAGGTCCCCTAGTCTTTGGATGATGGGTTTCCCTCCTCCTATGGTCGTAGCTAATTTTGCTATGGATTCCCCGTATTTTATGGTGTTTTCCACTGGCTTGGTTAGGGAGATTTTCACTAGAAACGCGAAGTTTGTGTTCCCGGATCCTGTGGAGAGCAGGGAGTGGCCGTTCACTCCTATCATTCCGTCGTAGTTTTCCTTCACCACGAAACCGTTGTAGTTGGTGCAGAAGGTCCTGACGAAATCATCGTATTTCTCTGTTCTTATATGGAATTTCGGGTCCCGGTTTATTTTCACTACGGGATCCATTATTATGGAGGGAACCTCAAGCCTTACTCCGACGTCTATTGGCCCGAATTTTGCTTTGATGTTGTATTTCCTGCTTTGCTCATCCAGCCACGAGGCACCAACCCGTCCCGGAGCAAGTAGTACGCAGCTGGCCTTTAATTTTTTTCCGTTATTGAGTTTTACTCCCGTGCATCTATCGTCTTCGACGATGATGTCCGCCACTTTTGTTTCCAGTAGAAATTCAACTCCATTATCCCTCAGATATTTCGCAAATTTTGCTATGATTTCCGGCGCCTTATCGGAGCCCATATGTCTTTGGGGTATTTCAATGAAGGTGATTCCAGCTGAGGCCGCCTTTCTCCTCAACTCTATTATCCCTTCTTTATCGACGCCGTAGAGTTTTTTGGAGACCCCGAATTTCAGGAAGATGTTATCCACTTCCTTAACTATGTTGTTGGCTTCATCGACGTCTCCTGTTAAGTGAACCATATCTCCTCCGATATCCGGTCTCAGGTTCAGGGTTCCGTCGGAGAAGGCACCTGCTCCGCCAACACCGCACATTATATTCTCTCTTTCATGTATATCGGAGCCAGAATCCACCACCAGTATCCTGATGTCCCTGTTTTTGTTTATGATCTCATGGGATGCGAACATTCCTCCCGGGCCCGACCCCACGATTAGGACATCATGATCTTTTTTCATTCTCAAGGGTTTTATTTATACTTTAGGTATAATAATCTTTCCTTTTTCATCACCCACCGCATAGGTTAGCCTGTTCAGGTGCAGGAAGGCGGTGATGGATGCGAAGACCGCATCTAATTCGTCTCTGGTTAGAAATCTCCTGTCGACATCTCCTCTGATGCCGGAGTTGATTAATTTTTTCTGCATTACTCTGTCTCTCTTATCGTAGTGGCCGAGGATTTTAGCTGTTGCTGTTGAAAACACCTCTATGACCTCCAGATCCAGTTCCCTTAGTTTTTCGGCGAGCATGCTTCCTCTTTCGGCGAGAACCACCATCCCTCTTAGTGTCACGGGCAGGGCACCGTATTTATGGAGTTCCTCGTCGCATGCTCTGTTTTCTCCGCAGTAGGTTAGAGGTGCGTCTATTGCTATTAGATCAGGGTCTGTTTCCTTCACTTTTTCTATGATCTCATCGTCTGCGTGTAGGATGCTCGCATGAACGTTTTTCTCGTCTCCAGTTACGTTCATAATGCAAAAACCGGTATCGTTACCGGGATTCCCAGCTAAATCTATTCCAACGATTTTCATCTAAAATAGGCAAAGGAGACCCCTTCCAAATCTATTGATTTAGTGGGGGGGGAATTTGCCCTTATCACCTCCATTACTTTTCTTACTTTTTCAGTGCTCTTCCACAAAGAATTTAGACATCGAAAATTCAATAACTTAACATGCAAACGTGTGCTACGATAAAGCTGAAACTGCCTGTAGATGAGGTTCTTCTTGAAACCATGAACCAGTATTCCCAAGCCGCCCAACATGTGATTGATGTTGGATACAGTACACGCCTTGGGAAACTCAAGCTCCACCAGGCGACATATTATCCCGTCCGTGAACTGACGTGCTTGCCCGCCCAACTTGTCGTAAGCAGCAGAGATAAGGCATATGAGATGCTTAAATCTGTCAGGGCAAGAAAACGCATGAAAAAGAAGGCGTCCAAGCCGCAGGTTAAAAAATTCCTTAGTATTCGCTATGATGCCCGATCCTTCACCTTTAAGCCCGAGGAGGTGAGTCTCAGCACCATCAAAGGCAGACTCAAAATCCCGATTCAGGTTCCCGGATACTTCTTGAAGTATCTTAGTTGGACTGTCAGAACAGCAGACCTTATCTACCGAAAAGGTAATCTGTTCCTGCATGTGGTTGTTTCCAGAGACGTCAACATCAACAGTAGCACACATAAAATTGTTGGTGTTGATGTCGGAATAAACAATCTCGCAGTAACCAGCGACAACCGATTCTATAAGGGAGTTAAGGGGAAGTTCGCTGAATTCTATCGGTTGAGGAGGGTTCTTCAAGCCAAAGGCACTCGTTCTGCCAGGAGAAAACTCAAAAGAGTCTCTGGCAGGCAGACACGGTTTATGGCTGATGTCAACCACAGGATAAGCAAGGAGATAGTTAAACCACTTAGTGAAGGAGATAGTATTGTGATGGAAGACCTTAACGGAATCCGGGAGGGAGTAACCATCAAAGGCAGGAGAAAAGGCAAGGCCCTGAATAGGCTTACCAATAATTGGGCTTTCAGGCAACTCCAATCCTTTATCGACTACAAAGCCACCCATAAGGGTGTTTGGGTTGTCTACGTTGATCCGCATTACACCAGCAAAACCTGCTCTAAGTGCGGTGAAATCCATTCCATCCGACCCCTGAAGAGGGGATTCTTCAAGTGTCTCCATTGTGGTTTCTCTTTGAATAGTGATCTTAATGCATCCCGCAACCTGCGGGATATGTGAAATGCAAGGCATTTCTCATAAATCACGCTCCGAAGGAGCGTCATTACGGCTGAAGCCATTGGCTAACAGCCGTGGGCTGTATGTCAACCAGCCTATTGTAGCGGATGATGAAGGCGAAGCATCTTCTTTTGAGGGTGAATTGAGCGTGAGTTCAGTTACAAGCCCCTTCCAAAATCATTAGATTTTGGCGGGGGTAGTTGACTCCCGGGTTAGTTGGAGATAGGCGATGGTTAAAGATGATACCCCCCAAGGTGTCAGAAGCAGAGTTATTATGAAGTTAAGAGCAAGTGAGACTGGAGACTGGAACATATCCAATAACCAATACAACCCTAGTGGAATTATTATAAAGAACAGGGATAGTGCAAATGTCGTCCACCAATCACCCTTTGTAATCCCCCAACTCTTTTTTAAAGATTTAGTAATACCTTCATTGTCTATCAATATCGCGCGGTCAAAATAAAGAAGTTTGATGTCCAGAAAAATCCCCGGGATTATGAGGGCAATGAACCCCATAAAGCTTATCAATATGTACAATATGAGAGAGATGAGGAGATACGGGTATTTTCTCACCGCTATTTTTACTCCCTTAGAAAGCGATACTTCTCCTTGAGTTGCATCATATACCATCCGAATTATTATGCTAGTAAGGAATAAATCGATCAAGCCAATTAATGTACTCAACAAAAGAAATGAAAGAACTGCTAAAAGATAGTTCGTGGCAGAGGTCGTATCACCGTTCTCCAGAAAGGGAGTTGGAATGAAATTTATACTTAAAGCAAGAGTTGCTATGATAACTGCGGGGACAAATATAATTGGATTTTTTCTCAGTATCTTAAATCCCTCTTTTAGTGCTTCCTGAATTTTTATTTTCGTCATTTCTTTTTTCTGAATTCAGTGTAGCCGCATTTACCGCAGGTGTCTCTGTCCGCATGATGGGCCATGAAAACCCCTCCACCGCATTTAGGGCAGATCTTGTTTTTTCTGGTTACCTTATCCCCTGAGATCTCGTATTTCTTCCACCGTTGACTCATTTTTGTTCAACCTTATCCTCCTTTTTTGATTCAGGCTTCTTCTCCTCGGCCTCAGGCTTCTTCTCCTGCACCTTCTCAGGCTTCTCCTCGGCCTCAGGCTTCTTCTCCTGCACCTTCTTCTCCTCGGGTTTCTTCTCCTCTACCTTCTTCTCCTCAGGCTTCTTCTCCTGCACCTTCTCAGGCTTCTCCTCAGCCTCAGGCTTCTTCTCCTCGGCCTCAGGCTTCTTCTCCTGCACCTTCTTCTCCTCGGGTTTCT
>CBFCYF010000072.1:0-9331 GCA_965602195.1 uncultured archaeon
GAGACCAGGACCTGGAAGACAAAGCATCGGGGTTCTTTATTGCTTTGTGCTTGTAGTAAGCCGGCAAGCTCAATTAGTGGTATGGGTTTTGCTGTTGCTAATCTGGTTGAATGTAGGGATATGGGGGTTGAGGATGAACAGCTTGCTTGTTGTAAGTTCAATCCCTCTGCTAAGGCGTGGATCTTGGAGGATGTAAAACGAATAAAGCCTTTTCATGTGAGAGGTAGATTAGGTATATTTGATGTTGATTATAGGTTGGATGATGTCTAATAAAGAGGTAATTGAAAAAATTATTAAGAAGAATCCTGAAGGCATTGGAACTTTGGAAATAATGGTTGAAGTCAATCTACCACCAGAAATCGTGCTAAGAGCAATATCCAAATTAAAGGATGAAAAAAAGATAGGAATTAAAAAAAGTATTGAGAGATTGAATGATGGAAATTAAGCATGGTTGGGAGGACATAACTGACGGTGTGCCTAAAGAGGCACTTGATGATTTCCTCGACTGGTGGAAGACTTGGTATCTGACCTGCATGGATGAGGATGTTGCGGAGAGAAAGGAGATGTATAAGGAAGAAGCTAGGAGGTGGGGGAAGTTGTGTGAGGCGATAGGATGCAATGCTGAAAACTATAACTATGAGATCCGATTTGATAGATTATTTAGACGAAAAAGGTGAAGATGCCCCAGATTAGATTAACAGATCATAAATCTAAGAAAAAGGATTGGAGGGAGGATCAGGATAAATATCTGAATTATCTGCTTCAGCTGAATAAGGATAAGAGAGTTAAGGTCCTCGAGAAGATTGATCTGAAGACGACAACCACCCGGCAGCTTGTTGATTTGATGGCTTCCTTCAAGCAGGATGTGGCTTATGGCGGGGATGAGAAGGGAATTATCGGGATTTGATTTTTATACCATTATACTCTTATACTATTATAATGGATAAAATAAACGAATTAATACTCGAAGCCTTGAAAGACGGCAAACTAACCACCTATCAAATAGCCAAAAAAACAGGTCTGAATTGGAGCACTACAATGAATCATTGTTTGCAGATGGAAGCAGATGGATCCCTGAATCATAAAATAGAGAAAACCAGGTGGGGAAGAACAAAGCATTGGTGGTTTAAGAAAATATGAGAAAAAAAGATTGGATGATCTGGGATGTGTATGTGAGAAATAAAAGCGATATGAAGGAGATTCGGGATGATATTGAAACTATCGCTGAAAAATTGATGAAATCCGATAAATTAGAGAATTTTTATTTCAACTACTACCTCCACTATAGGGGGGGTAATGCGTCAATAGAATCACATTACATCAAATTCGGTTTTTATAAACTAAAAGACGAAGGAAAAATAATGAAGTGTCTCAAAGAGCACAAAGACAGGATTACAGACATAGATGATGATGTTCCTGATTTAACTGTTGTTGATGGGGAGTATATCGATAACATGAAGTGTATGGGGTATCAATTATATAAGAATCTTAGAGCAGAGAATCCAACGATTAATCAGATGTTTTACATACTGCATTTTTTAGTTGATAATTTAGGGTTCACCAGAAATGAGGAAATATTTTTGTTTGAAAAGTTAGCCTCATCGAATACGTTTATGAAATACAAAGAACTTGATGGGATGTTGTGTGAGTTGGCTGAAATAGCCAGAAGTATTAAAGATAAAATAGAGGATTAAAATGACAGAAGAAAAACAAAGAAAGATAGTTTGTTTGACGGGAGAGGAATATGATGTGTTGAAAGGGGCCATTGAGAGAGCCGAGTCCGTGGAAAGAATAGTAACAACAACTTCGCCGGCAGAGCATACCAGCGATTCCTCTGATGGGGGAGATTCTACAACTGTAAAAGAAGCCGAGGATGAACCGGAAGAAGCTGACAAAGAAGAAGCTGATAGCGGAGATCAGGAAGAAGAAACCCCAAGCGAGGAATGAAATCCTGATGCAGTGGAAAAGAAGGCAGTTGGAATATCTCCTTGATCTTCTCTAGATAACTCTAACCTGGAAATTACTTAGCTCTGCCAATACTGCAGGCGGTAGTTCTTCCATGCTGCCAGCCCACTGCCCTTCAGGTATCTCTACTATCTCACTCCACACTACTTGATTGTTTATGTCCCTGCTCAGGTATTCCGCATTGTATAGCATACGAACCACACTGTAGCTTGCCATAAACTTATATTCTTTAAGCCCGAGGTTATCCCAGAGGAATCTTATCTCGGATCCGTTTGTGTAGAGATGTTGGGGGTGAACTAAACCATCACTTACCAGTTCTAGGAGGTTTGGTGCCCACCATTCAGGTTTTACGAGTGTATCCCATAGATTAGATTCAGGCAGCATAACCCATCCACTTGCAAGCTGCAATGGACTGGTTGGATGCTGTGCCGGGGGAGTCACACCACTTGGAACCAAAAAAAATCTTGATATGATGTTGGCATCCACCACTATCGATCTTCGCTGTGTTTGATAACCGCTTTTTGAGACTTCAACTATCCATGTTCCTTGTTCGATTGGATCTGTCCATAAGTCGCCGTATTCATCTGTTATCCCGCTATTCCCATTGAATGTTACGTTAGCGTATCCTATTGCTGGTTCATGTCCTGGACCACACGTAGCACAATCCAATGAAGTAACACATAACCAGGCATCTCCTGGAATATCCGTTTCCTCCAGTTCCACATCCAATGTTGTTATCTCATCAGCATAAATGTCAACAAATTCGCTATGATCCTGATATCCATATCTCTTAAAAGTAACAACATAATTTCCGGGTAATAAATTATCGAATGAATATCTCCCTCCGTTGGTCGTATATTCACTATCTGATGCTATCGATACCTTCACCGAATTAAGCCATAATCCATTCCAACCTGTTACTTTTCCCTCAAGGGCACCGTAGTCACGGATATCCGGATCTGGTTTGCATCTCGCACCCCCGTAATATTCCTCGCACCCGTATGTGCATGTTCCCCAACCCACCCACTCGCCTTCAACGCATTTCTCTATGACATTAGGATCAGAGGGGCTGCATCTATATTCTCCTTCATCACATGTTATTGGTTCTGCAACGCAGCTGGCAATTCCGTTAGATTCCTCGCAGTGTTCATTATACCCGCATATGTCGTCATCAACCCACACGCCGCCAACGCATTTACGCACAATCTCAAGACCAGACGGGGATGTATAGCATTTGCTTTCACCCTCGGTGCATGCTATCGTTCCATCAAACCAGTGTGTTCTTTCAATAGGTATTGCCGGAATTAATGTAGGTACGCTGTCACTTACGCTTGTCTCGATCTTAACATCCACCCAATCACTGTAATCAGGATCCCATACCTTGCATATTTCTTTATCCAGGTTTATGTCGTAGTATGTAGTGTAGTCAGGATCTAGATTATCAAATCTGGCCTCGCCAAACTCGTCTGTTCTTTTGGTGCTATTATATCCTGTATCGGGTTGCGTAACATGAACCTTACATCCCCAGATAACCCCATACGGGTTATTGCAGCCACAACCCACAATTAACGATGCGATTGCCATCTTTTAATGAGATATCCTCCCCCAACTGCTACGGGAATCAAAAGAAGCCACCATGGAAGCTCACCTTTCATAATAACATTTATCTCCCCGGGCAGGAGTTTCTCGTCTAATCTGGATTCTCCGTATTCTACTACGGCATAGGCATCATGGAGTCCTGGATCAAGATACTGTTCAACCTCGGAGGCACTGAAAGTGTGCGTGACTGTTTTGGTTTGACTGCCACTCAACGTTGTGGGCTTCGTTGCTATCAATTCTATTGCACCGGTTGAGGGATATAAAACAGCAAAAACAACATCGCAGGTAATCTCAAGATAAGAATTATTAGTCACATCGGCAATCATCCGTATTCCATTCTCCCCGCTGATCACATTCACATTGTTAAGATTTACTTCCATTTTTTTACCTCTCATATAACCATATCAAAATCGATTATCCTCATACCTCCTACACCCTGGCCCACCGAAAAATCATCCGCAGTAAAATCATAAGTTCCGTATACGCCACCTGTACCTGCCCTGTATACTATAAGATCATGGGAATTGATGGTATCCATATCTTCAACCGTTCCCGCAGAATATGATGTGGCCGCCCTACACATCGCAGTATAAGATCCTGCTGGAAGGCCGAGATTACCTAACTCTATTTCCACAGTAGCTATAAATCCTGGTTCAGTATTCTTAATCACGAACCATGGCAGATCCATTACAAAATTTCCTCCACTATCAGCTGATTTCCAAATAGATGCTGCAATAATCATACTGTGCACGGTATCCCCCGTATTCTCACACGTTACTTCGTATCTTGACATTTTTATCCACCTTTTAGACAATTATCCTGAATGATCTTATCCTCATATCTGGATTATCACCATTACCGTTTGGGGGGGGCTGAGGCGGACCAGATCCAAACAGGAAGTAAACAAGACCTAATGCACCAAGACCCAACACTATTTTTTCCATATCCCCCATCGGATAACCTCAAATCACCCTGACCTGGAAGCTAGATAATGAAGCATCTGTTGGACTAAGTATCTCCAACTTATCTCCGCTGAGTACCGAATCAAACATCTCAGTCAACTCATTGTTCCAAACTTCTGCATCGATACCATATACTCCATCAGGAACCATGGTAAGTTCTGCGATACTAAAATTTCCCCTGTAGGTATCCGTATTTCCCCTATCCAGATATACTGTATTACTGTCCTCAAGGATGACGGCATTGGCACTGTCAAGGAGATGCCAGATGACAGTAAAGTTTTGACCACTACCCCCTGTATTGGTAACATCAACATTCAATCTGACCTCATTTATACCCTTTGTAACTTTCAGGAAAGCCAGACCAACAATCTTTTGTCTACCTAATTTCATCGTCATTTTACATCACCTTTTACTTATCTTTGTTGTTTTAATATAAATGCTGAAGCAATTCCCGCCCCGACAATAACAATAGTGCCTGCAATAACTAATTTACTCACATCTATCTTCGCCTCCTCCGGGAGCTTTTGAGATAGACTCCATGCAGATACGGTACCTATTGTTCCTATTAAAGCGGTCCAGAGGGTTATCGTTTGTGCGGGGTTTAATTCAGTCATTTTTATCTACCTCCAACTTGCATACCTTCATATGATCTTTCACATTCTTCCTTAATTTAAAGAATTCGCCACGGTATTCCGGATATCTTCTGGCTGCCCGTTTTTCTATGTCCTCATGTATCTCCCATACCTTACGTGCCTGAGTCAGAACAGCTTCATTATCCTCCTTTTCAGTGCTAAACTCATAGCACTTAACTTCCTCGGTATCCGGAACCCCAATGCACAATCCCCATGCACCATCTTTCCATGTCTTGATAAGATCCGCACCGCTTGGATTTGCTGTAGCACCTTTACTTACATGCGTATGAAATGATGAATGCATACCCCCTGGTTTGCAATTCCTGAGTTCAAGCGAACACTCGTTGCCGAGGCAGGTATCTGAGGGCGTAACCTTATCTTCTCCGGCACAGAACAGCACCCCTAACTCAACACCCAACGACTTGCTGTTTCGCATAATACCTTTAATCAACGGCTTATAATCCGAAAGATCACCGCAGAGATCACCCGCCATCCTTAATCACCGCCTCAATTCCTTTTTCGTCAAATCCAACAACACACGTCTTATCCTTGCAGATGATTGGCACAGAAACCAGACCTCCCTTAGCCATGAATTCAGTGGCTTGTTTATCCTCAAAAACATCGATCTCGTCAAATGGAACATCCTTAGAATTAAGATATGCCTTCACCGCAGCACATGCCGGACAATTTTTGCTGGTGTATACCTTGAGCATAATATCTATTGAGGTGGTATGAAATAAATAGAAATTATTTCTTTTTGTCCCTCCAATCGGCAGCACATGACTTAAACCTGTCCTGGATGCGGCCACTCTTCCCCTTAACACAGTCGCCCATGAAAATATTGTACTTGCTTGGTTTTCTCTTCTTCCTTTCCTTCGCACTGCCACTGGGAAGATCACATTCAAGCACCATGTCACCCTCTAGATTCTTGGATATAACCCTGCATTTAATCTTGGCCATCTTTATCTATTATTATCTATTCCCGACCCATATAAATATTGGGATGGCAACCATCAAAAAACCAAGCGATTTATTGATCAGGGAAAACGCACTTCTCATTGTAAGTGAACTGGCAAACGCACAGAGAGATAAGAAATGTATCTCAAGCTATAAAATAGCCAGGATATTAGGGATTGACACCGCACATGCTCTTTCATATATGCGGAGGTGGTTAAAGCACGGGCTGTTAAACCTTACTGAAGTAGATGAGAACGAACATGTTTTAGGCTATTTCTCCCTTAATGAAGATTTCTTTGAAATTAGGGAGGATTCCGTGTCTTTCACAGTACATGATATAAAGGTAATACTTGAAAATGGGAGAAACTGAAGTAGGGCGGGCAGAGGAAGAATTCATTGAATATAATAAAAAGAGGAGGTTGAATGATCTGGAAGTGATAAATCTGGTTGGTAAATTCTCAAAAAAGAACATGCGATTCATAACTGACTTAAAAAAACAGGGCTTATTCATCGAGAGCGATAAGAGAAACATGAAAAACAAAGTAGTGGCGGGTGATGGAGAAAGCCAGTGTACTGTAACATTTGACTATAACAATATGGACGTGAAAACGAAGGGCAATAAGGAATTTTGTAGAAAAATAAAAGAAATAATAAAATAAAAAAAAGAAAGAAGTGTTTATCCTTTTGTTCCCTTACACTTATGTGCTGCTTCCCTGAATGCCTCTTTCTGCTTTGCTCTGCTACCTGTGCTCTTACCTGCCAGTTCACCTGCAACACAGCTTGAGAAAGCGTTTGTTCCTGGCGACTTCCTCAGCCCTCTCGGGTAAGCAAACCTAGTTCCAAAGATATTTATTGTCTTTGCCATTTTAATCATTAATATCTGGGGAAGTTATCTATAAATAGGGGCAAGGTAACTCAGTTATACTAAATAAATTACTGAACTTAATAACTATCGGTAAGTGTTTTTTAAATCCTATGCCGATGACCTATCCCCCTATGTAATCATAAAATAAACCACGCCTCACATGCCGTTCTCCCGTTTCCATTCCTGGTAGTACCTGATCAGTGTCCTATATTTTAATTTAAACAACTTTGAGTAAATATCATCATGATATATGTCTGCTGGTCTGTGTCCTAAGTCAAACAGCTTAAATACCCTATATTTCATACCCCATCTAGGTAATGTCATGTTATATATTTATAGAATACCCTTATAATTATCATACTTAATTATCATACTCGAAGAAATCACACCAAAAAATGGGACTTGATATACCTGGACTGATAGCGGAATCGATTAATAACAGGGATGCCGCACACAAGTTATTTGCTGCCGGATTCGGCATTGAGGAGGTAGATGAGGCATTACCGGACAACATAAAAAAGGGGCTGGTGGTCAAGTGGCATAAGGAATGGGACCGGCAGATGAGCAGCCTTGGTTTTGAGGAGGATAAAACAGAAGAAAAGAAGGATATCACGGTAACGACAACAGACGTGAAATCGGCGTTGGATCGAACAGCTGCCCTGGCAAAGTCCGGGATGAACAAGGATGATCTGGCCAAGGAGATAGTTAAGCGGGAGCAGAGGATTGCGGAGCTTGAGGCTATGCACATGGGTATGAGCGTTCAAAAAGGAGGCAACGGTGGCTACGCAATTCCACATAATCAAGGTCAAGCGGGTTCCCTGATAGACAATGATCTACGGGAGTTCATGAAAGAGATGAGGCGTTGGGAATTTCAACAGAGAATGGTCCAGGATATGATGAAAACTGCACATCCCACGGAAAGCAACAAAACAGATGACAACGTATATGAGCGGTTGATGAACAGGATGGAGAGGCTGGAGAAGAGAGATGAGCTGGAGAGGGCGATAAAACCACTGCAAAAAGAGATTAAGGCATTAAGGACGGGAGATAAAGCCCAATTAACCCCTGAAGTAGACCGGAAGATGGAGTCTTTCGAGAGAACACTTATGAAACTAGCCGAGGAAAAGAAGTGGAACAAACTTGAGGACATAGTTACGAAGATGAGTGAGAAGGGAAAGGAAGATCCGCTGGAATATCTCAGAGAACTGGAGAAGATGAGGTTGGGCTACGACAAGGACTCTAAAGACAAGGACAGGGAGATCCAGGCGACAAGAGATCAGGTGGCTGAGGAGAGAGCCAAAGTTGCACAGATGCAGATCGAGGGATACATCGGAAAACTCGAAGAGAAGCTAGAACGAATGAAAAGAACTGATTCAGGCGACATAGATGACATATCCAAGCTGACCTCAAAGATAGGCAAGATAAAGGATGCTGCCAGGGTATTAGGCGGGGAAGGACAGCCGAAGAGCACCACGGATAGGCTGCTTGAAGCTACTTTACCTAAGCTGGCTGAGGGAGCAGCTGAGATAGGAAAAGTCATGGCAGAGAAGAAGGTACAGCAACCGCAGATGCCGCAGGATACGATAATGATGACTCCCGAGGAAATGGCATTAATCAAACAAATGAGGGAGCAAGACTTAAAAAAAAATGATGTAGCTCAGGTTGAGGAGGATAAATCCACTAAAACAAGGATTGAAAACGATCCAACCCAATCCAAAACCGAAACGCCAGAGGATGTATATCCGGATCTGATAAATATCTCCTCACAACCAACCACCCCAGATCTGGGTATACATCCCAAGGACATAAAGGTAGTGACAGATGCCAAGGGAACAGAGAGATATGTTGCCAAGGGACACAGAGGATTTCTATCCGAAGATAAGGTGAAGGAAATAGTTGAGAAATACAAGCAAAACAATATTTAATCTCCTCTTTCTTAAATAATTAAATGAACGGCCAAGAACTCCTTGATGCTGCAATAGATGAAATATTCGACATATTTGACGGCAGCCAGGTATGGAGGAAAACCATAAAATCGATTGTAAGAGTCAACTCCGAGGGCAGAGAGGATAAACTAAAGATTTGCATTAATAACATCCATAATCTAATTCACGAATATGCTAACTCAAACTGATGTCCTGAAATTTATAGCAGCAGACAATGAAGGTCTGACGGCGAAAGAGATATTAAACGCATTTGTTTCCGGAACCATTGTTATCGGGGTGGAACTCCATAACATCCAGAACAAGGTATCAAAGCTGACAACGGACCGCATGATCTTCATCAAAAAAGACGAAAACAAAAGTTTCAGGCATACATATTATCTAACAGAAGATGGACAGGAACACATC
>CBFCYF010000073.1:0-9287 GCA_965602195.1 uncultured archaeon
AGAAGAGGAAGAAGAAGAGGAATCTGTGGGCATAATCGACAGGATCAGAGATATGATTAGAAAAACCACCAAAGAGAGCAAGACGGAGAGACTGAGGAGACTGGCATTAGAAAATCTTGAGTCAACGAAGAGCGTTAGAGATGAAAGAAGATCCATCGTCGCGGTTGCATACGTACTGAAGGGATTTCTTGAGGTAGCCTTTGATATCCCCGGCGAATTGACCTACATAGAACTGATCCAGGATCTGGGGGGAAGAAATATAGATAATAAATTGAAAAATTCCCTCATCAGATTCTTTAAAACGACATATGTTATGATTTATGCCGACGCGGGTGGAATAGTCGATTATCACCAAGCCTATAATCTAGCAAAAAGGACTGTGGATGAATTAACGTGAATCTGTTGCCGACACACACATTTATATGCATGTTCACAATAATTAAAAACGTGTCGGAGATGGATTGGGGTATGATGTATGCAGAGGATGTACCCCAAACCATATCTGGATAGAGTTCTGAAAACTGAAGGAGAAAAGAGCTATTATATCGTGAATTCTCTTGGGATCATCTCTCTGTTTTTTGTCGCCATGATACTGGCTCCGTTATTCCACGAGTTTCTTCATGTAATGGCATTTCATATCCTGGATTATGACTGCAGCCTCAGGATTAATTTCGACTGGAGTACGGGAATCTATGGGAAGGTAAATACAATCTCTAAATTAAGCCTTGGGGAAGCATTAATCGTACTCTCTGCAGGTGTTGCCGGAAATCTCCTGGTGGGGGGTTTCCTATTTGTTGTCTGTTACTACCTAAGGAAACAGGAAAAATTTATAGGTCTTAATTTCTCCCTGTATATAGTCCTCGGTTTCTTATCTGAGCCGATATTCTATTTCTTTGAAGGAAGAGGGGATTTAGTGAACATCCTAATGCTTCTGGATATGTCAGAATTCTCTTTTATGCTGCCGTCGGTGGGATTCATACTATCGATACTTATCCTGCTTTATATATCGGAACACGCTACATTAATCTTAAACCAAAGAAATTCAAGATGGTGTAGATGATGAAGAAGATGATGATGCTCACTATAAAGTAGATGAGTATCCTCAGGGTACCGCGCTTTTTTCTTCTCCTTCTTTTTTTCTTCTCCTCTCCCTTCCTTGCCGCTATCAGTATCCCAAGGAATATCAACAATACCAAAAGTAGATTCAATCTCGTCATCGGGGGGATCAATGGCGGGGGAGCTATAACATCTATTGTTATATCCATGAATGCGTAGGCATGTTCTCTGGACCATAGGATGAGGGTGGTATCACAGCTCCCTATCCTGTTCTTGGCTTTTATATCGATATAGGCGGGTTTGACATCATTGGGGTTCAGGGTGTCTACCATGGTGAATGAAAAACTGTCTACGCACAACTCGCCATTCTCCAGCCGGGCGGTTATGTCATGTAATGGTAGCACGCCAATGTTCTTGATCAATATCGGAATAGTTACATCAGAATTTGTAACCACCGAAACCTTCCTGGGAGCCTCTTCTATCTGTAACATGGAGAGGTTCTCCGCCCTCCTGATGTTTATCCAGAAGTAATCGGTATCCAGGGTTATACCATTCCTCACAGCGTTTACCACTATCACATATGATCCCTCTGCATCGTATGGTGCCTTAACAAATATTGTTCTATTGGTTGATTCTGAAACATTCAGGTAAGAAACCACAGCTGTTTTGTACTCCCATCCCTCAGGAACTATTGGAATCAGGGTAATATTATCTGCAGGAACGTTGCCCAGGTTGGTTATATTAAATCCTGAGGGGATAAAGACTCCTTGGGTGCCATTTATCCGCCTGATAAGAGGTTTTATATCAATCGCCAACTCCAGCTCGGTGGCTACCTCCTCAGGGATTATGGTGGATGTTGTTGAGGTTGATGTTGTTGAGGTTGATGTTGTGGACGTACTGGTTGTAGTTATCAGTGTTGATGTGGATGTTATTGGCTCTAATATTGATGTGGATGTTGTTGAGGTTGAGGTGGTCGTAGTATTGGTTGTAACATTCTCTGTTATATTCTCTGTTATATTCACGGGGGTAAACTCCTTGGCTAGGCTAAACAGGCCGGGGATGTATTCCTCTCTCAGAATAGGTGTAAGTGTTTTATTCACTGGAAGCAGATAGAAGTCCTCCTGAAGTACTGTGGCATTGAATTTCATATCCAGGCTGCTCATGGTGGCAGGTGTTATGCCCCCCGCGTATCGTAGATGTGTGGCGTTGAAGGAGCATGAGTATGAGGGGGAGGGTGTTTCGCAACCAGTTACCGACCACCCATTGGGTAGTGGAATATCTGCTGTCCAGGACTCAGCTGACTGGGCCTCCCCTGTTAGTGAGATTATGGTCAGGTTAAAGGACACATTCTGGTTGATGTAGAAATCCCTTCCTCCTATGGTATCGTTGCTGTTAACCGCCAGATCGTAGTTGAAGGCTGTGACATTTCTTAGCTCCATGATCTTTGAGGGAGGCGGGTTGTAGAGCGGATCATTCTCATTTAAGTAATAGGTTATATTCAACCTATCTACCCTACTTAGATCTTTAAAGTATGCTGTTGAATTAAATTGATAGTAATTTCTGTTAGTACCATTGTATGCTCCGGTGTTGTTGCTGGGCACTATCTCATACTCTATTATCCTGTATTGCTGAGGTGGAATGGGATCTGTAAGATTAAATGTAATATTTAGTGTTGTAGTGTTTGATAATACCGTGCAGGTATACTCTGATGTGTTTGTGCATCTCACTGCCGTCGGCATGCAGTTGGGTGCAGAGCAGTTACCTATGATCATGATATCGGATAATATCACCCTGCTGGCATTTGATATCCCCACATTGTATAAAACAAACCTGACGGTTGAGTAGGTACATGTGCCCCAGGGATCTGAGGGATCACATGCATCCTCCTGGTTGATCTGGGGCGGCATCTCCCTGATAATGAGAGGGTATGGTCCAAACTGTGGATAGGGAGCAGGTTGTAACGTCTCCTTTTCTCCAAGCTCTGAAACTATCATAAAATCCTTTTCCTGCCGTGTTAGCCCATAGCAAAAAACGGTCTCTGTGCAGTTTACGGTTCCGTCCACATAATAAACGCACTCCCACAGGGTGTATCGATAGTTACATATATCCCTGGCTTCTGCGAATGTCACAGATTGTCCATCACCTGAAACATCAAATACCTGATAGTCAACCACATCCAGGAAATAGCCCTCATAATTACACTCTGTGCTCTCATTGAGGTTGCTGTCATTGCTGAGGCAGGCATAGCAGTACTCACTACAGCTTCCCATATCGAAGGTATATGCATTATAGAGCTCTCCGGATATATTTATTGGCCCCCCGGTAAAGGCAGTACTTCCATTATCCATCCCACTTACTGTAGCAGCAGATGTTACGTTGGTAGTGACTGTTATCGTATCAGAGGAGGGAACCTTTTCACAGTCCAAGATCTCAATGTGGGTACAGTTGGTCAGGTTATTGGAGTTTATGGGCGTACAGTTATAGGTCCCATTGAGGTCCGAGAAGTTGGCGTAGACCTGTCCTGAGTAGAGGGTTCCGAAATACTCTACCTCGGCGATAGCGGTATAATTGCCAAGCGGAACCATGAATGTCGGCCAGAGTGTCCAGAACAGTGCCTCCTCTCCGGGCTCTAATGTACCTAATGGGGTTCCATAGCCGCTCCAATTGCTTATATATGATCCTGTGGAATTTCTAACACTCAGATGGAATATCCTGTCATCCAGATCCGTATTGCCGCAGTTCTCAAAGAATATCAGGAAAACCACGGTTTGATTCTGTATCACTATATCCGGGACATAGAAGTAGGATATTCTGCCGCAACATGATGCCCTTACGTTTACAATTATAGTTACATTATCCAGTTCATAGGTTTTTACCACGAAGAAATAACTTACATTGGAGTAGTTTGTATTCCCTAGATTATCGAGTGCGTGAACCCTGTAGTCCCATGTTCCCCTCATGGTGCCGTTATGTTGTCTCTCGAATATGCCTGGGGAGATCTCAGCCATGGGAAGATTATTTATCCATCCGCCCATGGGGGGTCTGACGTCCAGAAATACTGAATTCAGATCTAGATCAGGGTCTGAGACATTGGCTCTTATAGTCACCAGATAATCAACTTCTGTGAAATACGGGAAGTGCCATGTTTCATGGATTATCGGGTCAGCAGCAGATGCCTGGTTGATCAGGATGAGAGTGGACAATAGCAGTAAAGTCTTTCCAAAATTTGTCGATATCTTCAAAAAATGCTTCACTTTAATATCCTAACCATTAGAGAGAGTATACTTATCGCAAGGGTGATTATGCCAACATCTATGGCCGTCTCCGTTTGCTTCTTATCCATGGTTATTCTGCCCGTTGGTAGATCGATGTTTGTGTTCCCCCCATCATCCTGCTTAATTCCAAAAAAACCTCCTGTTTCCTCTGCTTTATCTTCACCCCTGTCTTCTCCTGTTTTTTCCATTCCTTCACCTGATACAGCCGCCTTCCCGCCCTCGCCCCCGGGAGTGGTTTCTGTTTCAAATCCCCCGTACTCTTCCCCTATCTCAACAGGCCCCCTGTCGTACTCTACATCCTCCCCCCCGGTGGATCTTTTTCCTATGATTGTGCCTGATGTATGTACTGTTAACATGTACTCTCGTACCTGAGCCATCTCCTGCCTTACACCAGATCCTCTTGATTCCTCTGAAGCCTTTGCTATCGCCGTTATTTTTATCCTGTAGATGTGTTTGGATATAGCACCCGGCATCCTGACTTGGATCTTGACAGGATAGATTCTCGCAAATGTTTTCCCGTCTCCCATGATGAAATAGGTGCTGTAGGGATCCGGATCGCCGGTTATCTCGCTGTGGAGGGTTCTCCTCCTTGGAACTATATCCACCCGGATATCAGATGGATAATCTGCCTTCAATTCAAGGTTTATGGGGTTACTACCTATGTTAAAAAAGTACAGTGTGAAGATGCCGCTTTCTCCAGCTCCTATATCCATGCTGGTGACCCCAGTTATACTGCCGAAGGAGATTTCGCTCGCATTCACCCCGTTTAATAAAAAAATTATTAATAAAGCTGTTGGAATTTTTTTCATCTTTTCTTTAAATATATGTGAATCTGAGGTAATATCATTCATGTACCTGTGGCGTTTGCCATTATATAGAGGGTTCCCTGATAGCCCTTTGTAGGTACAGGGGGTACATCTATCCAGTAGTTGGTGTCTATGTCTGTTCCTGAGGAAACGTTTGCCTGTATTAACTGCCAGTAGTCTGTTAGGTTATCGCCGGTGGCACAGAAAACGCATTTACACCATGTTATGTTCCTTACACCGATAGCATCCGATCCGTTAACAAGGTTAGTGCCCTGGAGATAGATTCCGTCCGCATCATTGGAGTTATTGTGGAGGGTGATGGTTAGGGGGTTGGTCAGGGAGGCGTTGCAGGTATCTCCCGGAAACACCGTCCCGAAGTCTATGAGATTGCCCGAGAGAATCATTATCATAACTCTTGTTATCTCTATAACCGTGTAGTTGGTATTATTGCTTGCCGCTCCCGTTGCGTCAAATAATACGTCTATCTTCCAGAATGATCCCAGTGCACCCGTAGAGTTTATCGTCCAGTTGAGGATGCATGTCTGGTTCACCGCCAGAGCGCCGCACGACTTCGGATTCTGCACCGGAATATCAACTATATAGAACGGCGTATCAGATGTTGTGTTTATTGCTGTATCCGGATCACCTGGTGTTGAGTTATATCTCACAGTGCCTTGAACGTTTCCGCAATTGGCATTCCTGCAGGTTACGTTTGCATAGATCACAAATGTCTTGTTATAACCGATTTTGTATCCCCCATTTAATTCAGCATCGCCTTTTCCGGGGATGGATGGGGGTAGCATTAGATAGACTTCCAGAACACCACCTGCGGTAATCAACTCTATTGTTGTGTTCGCCTCATTGTCTGCGGTTACATTATAGTAAAGTGTTGAGTTATCAGTAATATTACACAGGGTGGTGTAATTATCAAGTGGCAATCCGGTGGTATTCCAGTGATAAACCGCGTGTCCGGTTGAATTTGTAGAGCTGGTATCTAGATATGTAAAGGTTGATTCAGTTGAATTTCTATAATAGAATTTTACTGGATAACTCCCAATTCCATAGCCTCCATTAACGTTTCTGACCTGGCAGACTAATGGAACCTCAGATCCCTGAGATGCGTTGCCGCCGTCCGGGGAAATCCATGTCACATTAGAGTAGTCCCAGATATATATTGTCACATTTGAGGAATCATTATCATAGTACTGTTTGGATACATTAGTATAGAGGATCGCAGGCCCTAATCCATAACTTGGGGGGATAGTCCAGTTTGTATCTTCACCGTTTGCTATATTGCTCCAGCTTTCATTATACCATGATGCTGAATCCGGCGTTACAATCACAGAATTCTCATCTCTTGTGGTGGAATTTAAATCAATTGTTTCGCCCCTGTGGAAACTCCTTCCGTTTAAGGGATAGTCTATGGTCACATTCAGCCTCCCCAATAAATCAAAGGATCCGGTATCGCGGTCATCCACATTAAAGGTGGTGTTATAGTAACCATTATCGCCTATCAGACAGTGGAATGTTTTAGAGCCTACTGCTTCATTCTGTGCGCTCCAGTTGTAGGTTGCGATACCACTTCCGTTGGTATAAACGGTAGGGTTAAGATGGTCCCAGCTTCCGTTATAGAAATTTACTGGGTAGTTAGGGATTCCATAGCCACTGTCCTTGTCATAGACCCTGCATCTCAGAGGAACAGTGCCTCTGTAGGCGCTCACGTTGGGTGAATGCCACCCTGCCTTGCTTCTGCCCCACACCGTGAAGTTTAGATATGGCAGGGTATTATTCCAGTTACCCCAGACGTCAGATGCGTTTATCTTGACAAAATGGATGCCGACAACCCAGCTACTGTTGCTTGTTAGGGTATGGTTGGTCTGGTTTCCAACCACTATCTCGGTGGTGAATACATCCAACGCTGAGGAGGTGGTGTTGTAGGTAATATTAGAGGCTGAGATATTCTCATCCCACTCGGCATAGGCATAGAGGCTTTGACCCTTCCATATCCAACTTGCATTCAGACCATATATTATTGCTCCGGGAGCCTGAACATCCGCACCAGGCATGGCGGTCTTGAGATTCCTTGAGGCGCTGCTTGGATCATGTGGGTCGTAATACCTTGATGGATCAGAGGTTATGTTACAGGTAATGGTCTCCCATCCGGTGGTGGTATCATTGAATGTCCAGGAAGCCCATCCCGTTGCATTAGTCTGGTTTGTTCCCATGTAACCTGATTCGTTGCTGTAGAATGAGACATTATAGTTGTTTATTGAAGAACCATTATTATAATCCACAACCTGGCACCTCATCGTGGTGCTATTGTTCACATAGATGGGATTCGGTGAAAGACTGCTTTCATTTATTATGGCGTAACCCCAGATTACCGTGGTATTCATAAACGTCGTATTCATATTCCCGAAGGAATCGTTGGCATGTATCTGCCAACCCATGGGACCTAAGACGGCATTTGACGGGATAGTAACAGAGAAATTCGACCAGTATTCAGAGCCAATGAGGTTTATAGGGCTCGCCAGTGAATTGTTCTGCCACGTTCCGGTTTCATTTGACTCAAGCCATGCCAAATCCAGGAGATAGTCGTCAACCCACCTCGCCTTGAACATAATGTTTTCCCCCCTATGGATCTTGGAGGCGTTCTGAGTGACATTATAATATGCGGGGGAGTTATCCTCATATACGGTAATGTTCGCTCTTCCCTCTACCTCCCCAAGATGGTATATGGCGGGGTAATCTCCAATATAGCAGATGAGTTCCTGGGTACCTAAAACATTCATGGAGAAGGTTAGTGATGCCCAGCCGGAGGCATTGGTAAGGTTTGTACCTAAAACCCCGCCCGTGGAATTATAGAATGTCATGTTATAGCCGCTTAAGGCACTTCCGTTATCTGAAACTACCCTGCACCTCATGGTTGAGTTTTCACCCTGTAATATGGTGGAATTTGTCAGAAGGGAATCATTTACTGTGGCCTGCCCCCACACCAGGAATGTAAGATAGGGCAGACTAGTATTCCAGTTACTGTTTAAATCAACAGCATATATCTTAGCAGAATGGTTGCCCAGAACCCAGCTGCTGTTGGTGGTTATGGTATGATTAGTCCAGTTCTGGGGGTTGGGGAAAGGCAGGGTTATGGTATGATTTCCCAGACTACTGGAGGTGGAGTTATACTCAGCCAACGCCGACAATATTGCCTCATTCCATCTGGCATAGATTAACAGGCTCTGGCCTCTTACAATGGATGCATTACTCAAACCATATATATTATTGTATAATCCCGGGGCCTGGGATTCTGACTGTATGATGTTATACAGGGAATAATCCTCTAATGTAAACTGGGTTTCATTTATCATGAAGTGAACCTGATACTTCTCAGATGCTGTGGTAGTAATATTAAGTATATAATAGAAGACACCATATGCGCCTATATTTATGGTCCCCCCCACAGATGTGTTCCAGTCTACTTTTCCCAGATTCCATGTTCCCCCAGTATAGTTACTGCTATAGTCGGTATACCAGATTTCATCTGTAGCATTTATGCCCCACGTACTGTTCAAAAATTCATGGATTATATCACCTGAGATGCTCCAGTTTCCTGTAGAGGAGTCATTATTCCACATATGGAATTCCACCCTGTAGACTTTTCCGGTATATAGATCAAATGTTGTGTTTATGCCAGAGCCGACCGTATTTGATGTGTTTGTTTTCCTGTCAGCGGAAAGGGTGACATCATAGACGGTAATATTCTTTAGCTGTATAATGCTCTGTGGTTTGCTTATGTTGAATTCATAGTATCCAACGATGTTGGAGCCATCAAAATTCTTCAGGGTATTTCCATCTTTGTCGGTCAATTCTGCATAGGCCCTGTATTTTCCATCTAAATGTTTGTCGGTATACCAGGAGGTGGGATTCCACAGATCATCCAGTAACAGATAATTTCGGGATGATATATTCACCGGAGTGTTGTTTACTATCAACCCGTCTGAGACATTCTGCCATGTACCGTTCAGGAACTGAACCTTCATGGTGAGATATGCATCAAAATCAGTACTGCCGTAGTTGGAGGCCTGTGACCTTATCCTGTAGGTAATCTGCAGCTTAGGGGGGTTGGAACCTGAATTCCCCGAGACCTCAAAGT
>CBFCYF010000074.1:0-9261 GCA_965602195.1 uncultured archaeon
GCCCCCAGTTTATTGGCGATGGCCGTGGATAATTTATCAATAGTTTCATCTGAGAGATTGATTGTTGTCGACTCATCTAGCACCACCAGCCTAAACTCCCTCAGCAGACCAGGGATCTTTTCATTGCGAATCAAGAAACCCCGAAGCAACATATCAATATCATGTGCTGATGAATCAGTATTTTCAACGGAAACAGTTAAGCCGGTATAAACTACCCCCTCAAGAATTGGTCGCCATGATTCGTTTATCAGCGTAGAGCCAAGCTGGACACCGGACATCTCTATGCTATTATCGAATTTAATATTCAACTTCAGAAGCCGGTTAGGGTGAGGACCAAACCTGGCATCCACATTAATCCACGCATACCCGGAGGGCGGATTATAATAAACTACCGTCTCTGTAGTGTTCGCTGCGATGCTCTGAGAGACATCAATATACTTCGTTTCGATGCCTAATTTTTTCAGGATTATACCGATCTTCAATCTCTCGAAAACTGCCATCTTATTTTTTTGTTAGCAAGTGCAGGAACAACAGCCCTGCACCACCGAGCAATATGTTTCTCGCAGAAAGTATCTCACCCACGCCAAGCCCCCCTCCAAGCCTCCCCCTCGGCATATCAGGGAAGTTATCCAGGGTTCCGAATCTCCCCAGATGACGATCCCTCCGCTCATAATAATCCCTTGGTATTCCAGCCCCCATTCTGGTTTCAGGGAAGTTATCCAAAGTTCCGAATCTCTCAAGATGTTGTGCTCTTCTCATAGTATCTGTTCGTGGTACACCCCATGGACTCATTTTAGTTTACCTCCATCTGCTTTTCTTTTTTGTGGTCTTATCCTTCCCTTTTGGTTTTTTTACAGTTGTAGATTTCTCGGTTTTTTGTTTGACTGGTTTTGGCTCAGGTTCTTTTACAGTTGTAGATTCCACTGGTTTAGGCGGCTCGGGTTTTTTGATGAATATCTTCTCGCCACACTTTCTACAGGTTATCGCAGTAATCTTTCCTTTAACCACAGGATTATCCAGACCACATTTAGGACAGGTCAAATGCAATATTTCCATGATTAATAATAAGAAGGGATTAATATATAACTTACAGAACAGAGTTTATCATAGTGAGCGGGAAAACCCACACCCTTTAAGGGGTGGGATGAAAGCGAACCGCAGTATTTATAGATATAATTCCAAATAGTAATATGGACTTGAGGAACTATAGCTTTCGGTTGTATCCTTCTAAAAAGCATGAAAGAAGATTGTTTTCTCAGTTTGACTTGTGCTGTGAGTTGTATAACCTGCTTCTTGAGAGATGCAGGATTGCATATAAGACTGAGGGCGTGTCCTTGAATGGTAAGTTTACGCTTAACGGTATCATCAAAGAGGTTAAGGTATCTGATTCTAAGTTCAAAGATGTTCACTCTCAGGTTCTCCAGAACTGTGCTGACCGCCTTTCTAAAGCCTACAAAAACTTCTTTCGCAGGGTTAAGGAGAAGAAGGAAGGTAGAAGAGTTAAGGTCGGGTTTCCCCGATTCAAGAAACGCTTTAAGAGCATAACTTATCCTCAGTCTGGCTTTAAGTTTCTTTCTGAGAAGCGACTTCATGTTTCCAGAATAGGGAACCTCCCAATCATCCTGCATCGTGTTCCCAAGGGAAAGATTAAGACATTGAGCATTAAGCGTAATAGAGGAGGGCAGTGGTTCGCTGTTTTCTCCTGTGAGATTGAGTCTGTTAAGGGAGAACACCCGCACCCGGATAGGAAGGTCGGCATCGATGTTGGGCTGGAGAACTTCGCCACACTGAGCAACGGGGAAACAATCCCTAATCCACGCCTCCTGATTAAATCCGAGAGGAAGCTTAAAAAGCTCCAAAGACGGTTGAGTAGGAGGAATAAGGGTTCCATGAACCGAAGGAAAGCTATCCATAATGTTGCTAAATGCCATATCAAGGTTGCCAACCAACGGCATGATTTCCTGCACCAGCAGAGCAGGGCTATTGCTAACGAGTATGGTTTCATCGGCGTCGAATCCCTTAACATTAATGGTATGCTCTATAATCACTGTCTCGCTAAACATATTGCTGATGCGGGTTGGGGTGTGTTCCTTGATATGCTGTCCTACAAGGCTGAGAGTGCTGGAGGACAGTTCGTCAAAGACAAACCTTTCGCCCCGACCTCGCAAACATGCCCGGTGTGCGGTAGGAGAGTCCCTAAAACCCTCTCTGATCGAACCCATGATTGTGTTTGTGGCTATGTTGTTCATCGTGATGTTGCTGCTGCAAACATGATCTTAAACGATACCGTTGGACTAACGGAAATTAACGCCTGTGGAGATTCGACCTCTACTTCCCTCCGTTAAGGGGGGAGGCAAGCCGAGTCGCTGAATCAGGAACTATATGCGATAGTCCTCAAGTCCATTGAATCTATCGCTGGAAGCCCACATGCTTTAGCTGTGGGAGGATGTCACAATCTTTTCCCACTTTTTTTTCCACTTCCTGACATCATACTTCAATGCAAACCTCCTTGGCTTGAACTTCTCCCTGGTAATTTTGTTTATGGCCTCTTTATAGGAATCCGTGTTGAAGTCATTGATGACGTAGCCATACTCTGTTTTGCCCTTCCTTTTCCAGGAGAATCCCGTATCGGATGTGATTATCGGGGTGTTGCACGCACAGCTCTCCAGGGCGACTAAATTGAAGGATTCGGTTATGCTTGGAATCAAAGTAAAATCCGCAAGATTGTAGAACTCAGGCATCCTATCCTGTGGCTGAGGCTGATAGACTCTCACATTCTTCGATTTAGGCTTATAGTTCACCTGATGGGCGAACACGAAGATCCAGAATATGTCCTTGAACTCCTGGACCATGTGAGCCTGAAGCTCATACCCCTTCACGGGATGGAACTTTGTGACACAGAGACCTACTTTCTTAAATTCCTTTGGAATTTTATACTTCTCCCTTAGCTTCTGCTTGTCCATTGACTTAAATACAGTTGTATCCACGGCATTTTCGATTATGGTGGAGTCAAAGCCCAGGCGTTTGACATAATCCTGCATGTATTTGCTGACGGCCACTATTTTAGCTGATTTTTCAAATTGCTCTTTCTGCATTCTTGTGTAGTAAATTCCAAGTTCCAGATATATCTCTGTATTTTTAGGGTATATTTTATTAGAAACATCCAAGTATGGGTTTCCGGAAATAGTTATGAGATTCTTCGGCTCTGCAAAAGCACATGTGCAATCATCTGCAAGAACAAAATTCACGCCGAAGAGATCCTGATAATATTCCAGATACTGGGAGAACGCATATGCCCTGTCTATTATGCAGTATCGGGTGTACTGCGGGTTTATCTGTAATCCTAGGGTGTTGGCTGCGTCAAGCCATGAAATCTCCTTTACATTCAATGCCCCTGCCAACAAAGAAAATTGACTCTGCACGCCCCCAAAAACCTCCATCTCCCCTAACTTTTGCCAACTTAAAAGAATTCCATTTAGATTTTTTGATACCATTCTTTTACCTCTTTCCTGATTTTAGCGTTATTTTCTGGAATATCCCGGAGCACACCTAATGTGGATTGTTGGGGATGCCTTCTGTAGAATGTCAGCCAAGCGTCTAGATACTTGAATTTGAATAATTTACATGCCATAAGGATAAATTTCAAATCCTCCCCTATCCTCAGTGTTTTATCAATTGGAATCTCATCAAAGAATTTTTTCGGGAACAGGATTCCGCTCCACATCAAAAAACAGTCATTTCTAGCTGACCACGACCAACAAGCTATCATAAATTCTTCCTTGCTGTTGAAGTTGGGAGCTTTAAATTGCGATGTTACATTCCCCTGTTCGTCAATATTGTAGTAGTTCGTATAGATGCCACAATCAGGATTTTTTGAAGCATAATTTAGCATTAATTCGAGAAACTGAGGATGCCATTTATCGTCTGCGGAGAGGAAAGTGATATATTCTCCAGTAGCCAACTCCACACCCTTCTGTCTGGTTGCTCCAATCCCCGAGTTTCTTGGCATTCTATGATATCTGTCATCTGTCAAATCCAGGAAATCAACGGGTGAGGAATCATCAACTATAATTACTTCATAATCTAGAAAGGTCTGATCCCTGATTGAATCTAAACATTCCTTCAGGTATTTCTTCCCCTGATCATCTGTTATGTATGCTGGAACTATTACTGAAACTTTAGTCATTTCCTTCCTCTGATTTTTGATGCGGAGATATTTTCTATCTCCTCCGGTGCATCGATTTTTATGATGTCGTAGCCTACTTTTCTGCCGACATTTATGCTCTTTATGTTTGGGATTATGATGACCTTAACATCCTCCCCTATATATCTATCCTCCATCACTCTTTTCCTCGTTTCTGCTGGTAAGGGATTATCCGGATCCGGATAGGTATCTCTTATACCGATTAATACAGGTATGTGTTTGTCGAGAGATTGTCTTATTATGAAATCATGTCCCTCGTGAAACGGCTGGAATCTTCCGATATAGCAAGCCCGTGCCTCGGTGCTGTTCAGATAGGACAGCACCTTCTCTGTGGATTCTTTTATCATTTCTTTGGCCGTATCACATATGATTTCTGGTTTTTCTGGCGGTTCATAGGTGTTTGAAATGCCAGTGAATTCTTTTATCATGCCCTTTCTTGCCTTTGCCCACATCCCCTTATTATCCCGTCCCTGGCATACATCTAGCGTTGCCTTAACGTATACCTCTATGAAGTTTTTTCCTATCAGATCTCTTATCTTCTCTCTGGTTGCGGAATATGGGGAGATGAATGCACATATGACGTTGCTTCCCTTTGAGGATAGTAGTTTTGCAATGTATCCCACCCTCAGTATGTTTTTATTCCGGTCCTCCTGGCTAAACCCCAGATCATCGGATATGGGGCTTGACCTGATATCATCCCCATCCAAGATTATTGAATCCGGGATATATTTAGATAATTGCTTGGCAATCGTGGTTTTCCCGCTGCATGGAAGTCCAGTAAGCCAGATTACTTTCCCTTTTGCCATTTTAACGAAACATCAAATCCTCCCCTTTCCCTGTAAGATGAGTAATACAAGTAATATCTGTTTCCGAATTTGGTTATGTATGGGTTCGCTCCATCGAATAATGGTTCATCCTGCACCCTTACATCATCAGCTCCATCCCAGACGGCCTGGAATATCCTCCATTTCATATCTGCAGTTCTTCCCTCGAAAAATATGTTGTAATTCCCGCCATTAAATATGACAGAGGGATTGCCCGCCACCACTGAATACAGTGATCCGGGTTTAGGCTCTATTAATAATTTTTTATACATGCAATCTCCTCGCAGGTGAGTGAGCAGGTAGATTCCAGCCATCGGTACCCCAGGTCTTACATCTGTAATCAATGCGGTGTTATTGCCTACCCTCCCCTTACATATCCTCACATGCTCTCCCTCTGTTACCTTCTCCTCGTTTTTAAATGGACCCTTCGCAGAGGGTGAACTGCTTTTATAGACTGATAATCTGGTGAAGTCCGATCCCTTACAGTAATACGCCGCATATTCACCTTGAGGGAATACAACGAAATCTTCTACTATGCCATTCGGCACTTCAAACACCTTACCCGCATCTTCCCAATCTCTACTTAACATTCTTCAACCCCACAACGATAATATCATGCTGCTTAAATCCCTTCGTCAAACCATCCGGCTTCAGTTTCTTCACATCAAACTGACCTAGCACCTCCTTCAACAAAGGAAGAGTATAATCTATTTGAGGTACGTTAACTATGAATTTACCCCCGGGTTTAAGCACCCGATAAACCTCTTTTCCATAACTCATGAAGTTCTCTCTGACCATATGTATAACAACTGTATTACACACCACAATATCGAAAAAATTATCTCTGAAGGGAAGCGTTTTACCATCATTCCTGAAAAACTGTGCATTATTCATACCCTTGTTCAATTCCTCAGCCCTCCGTATCATCCCAGATGACTGATCCACGCCGTAGTATTCCCCTACCTCCAACAACCTGTTCATCCTTCCATGGCCGCACCCTAAATCAAGCACCCTGGCATTTTTCAACTCATCCTCAAGCAAAGTGGCTATCAGATGGGTTTTGTTAAAGATTGTCTGACAGCCTAAAACCACTATATCATTCCAGTATTCAGGGTCGTGTAATTCCATTCTATTTTTTGATTATCCAAAGTTGAAAATTATCCACAATCACTATATCTAATTTTGGTATGTATTTCTTGAATGCCTTAAAGGAGTATTGGTTCTGGTAGATTGCTTTTCCGAAATGACCCTCCAGTTTATTTATCCTGCTTTTTTCTATCATCATCAACGGGGGAGTATGCCACGCCACCTGAAACTGCTTTTCGCATACACGCAGAAGCTCCCTGGATATTTTAAGGGCTATCTCCTCGCTTGGCAGGTGCTCAAAGAATGACTTACATATAACATTATCGTAGGAATCATCTGTGAATGGTAGTTTCCGGGCATCCGCCACCCCGAATCTATATCCCGGGTTCGTTTCCCTGGCTACTTCGATTAATGCCCGGGAAATGTCAACACCGAAATAATCCTTTTTGTCGTATCTCTTGGCATCAATTCCCCTTCCACAGCCAACATCTAGAACTAAACCTCCTATCTCTTTGACATTATCCGCCATCACCTTTCTTACCCCCTGATTCTCCCTACCCTCCATGTACCTCTCTGCTTCCTCCCTGGTTAATGATGTAAATTCCTCAAACATTTTTCCGTTTCAATCCTTGTTTTAGTAGATTTTTCTCAAACTTTCTAAAATTATCGAATGTAGTTTTATAGGGGCAGGTCCGGCATAAAGTAAATTCCCTGTCTTTTATTCTTTTCAGGAGATTCTCATATCGATCCTCCATTATGTTTCCGAATACATTGACTCCGTTGAAATCAAAACAACACGTGCCCACACACCCATCCCAAAAAAATAATCTGGTTCCCTGAGCTATCGCACATGAGCTATAATTGGATAATTTAGATATCTCTTTGCCGTCACCCCAATCCATTCCCGTATCGAAACACGTGGTGCATCCCTTTGTCCTCCAGAAGAAGTTTATCTTTTCCGTGTCCATCTTCTCCACCAGATTCGAGGCAATTAAAACCGGGATCTTCTTAGCCATGTACTCCGCCATCTCAGCAACATGCTCAAATTTTGTGCCCTTCTGCAATCTATCATGCTGCTCTTTAAGACCGTAGCAGCTGATGACTACTCTAGACAATCCGACATTGACCAAAGCATCGCATTTTTCTTCTGTTAATAGCTGTCCATTCGTATGAAAGTATATCTCCGCTTGCGGATACACATCCCTTATGAATTTAACTCTCTGTATGATGTCGTAATCCATGAGGGGCTCCCCAAACATGCTCAAATTGAATATATCACCGAGGTTTTCCCCCACTATCTTCTCGAACACCTCCCATTTCATCACGCCCTGCTCCCTTGTGAATTCTTTAGTTCCCTGGTAGCAGAAAGAGCATCTTGCATTACATTTATTTGTTGTTGATATCTGTACATACATATCCGAAAACCTCCATGATCCTCCTGTATTTATCATCATCGAACTCCTTTTTCTCACTGTTGATTAATTCAGTCTTCCATTTACCCACCTTGACCGGCGATTTCAGAGAGAAGGATCCTGCAGTGTGAGGGTAATCTTTTACAGTTGTATTTTTGATGTGTTTTTCTGCGAACTCCGAAACAGATTTCTCCAAGCCGATATCAAGGAACTCATCGAAAACCGCCCCCAATACCTCCTCCTGTTTAAGAATCAAGTCTTCAAGCCTGATAACCATCACTTTGTCGTAGTTGTTAGTTATGACCTCATTGACAGAGTGGAGGTAATCCATGCACTGCTTGATGAATCCTGTTTCTGGATTATCCCTATATTGTGGCAGAATTATGTTGATATTATTCGGGTACGCCAGATATCCGGCAAATGTATCTCTCGGATCTCTGACTATGAGGATGAAATACGCATCCGGGAATGCCGTTTTTAGCCTGAAGGTGTCGAAACACGCCGAAGGAAGTTTAACAGCTGTGGATTTACCCTCGGGGAATAGTTGCGGTATTATGGCCGGAGGCTCCACGATAACATTATCTATCCTGGAATGATATTTGAACAGATCTATCATTACCGTTGTTCCCATCCTCGGAGCACCCTGTATTATTATTTTTAGAGACATTTTACGGCATATAGGTTGAAATCCGGAGGAATAATTTTGGTTTCATATCCCTTTTCCTTCATAAATTCCTCTTTAATTACGCATTTATGCTTCTGATACTCATTTTTGAAGCCCCACGCATCACGGCCACTTTCATCCAAATCCTGCGAGGTCCAGTTCTGCTCTGAGGGGGTGTAGACTATGACCTTCTTCCTCGCAATCCTCTCAGCCTCCCCTATGAGTTTTTCCGCTTTCTTCAACTCAAAATGCTCTACCACATCCAGTAATAGAACAACATCAAATGAATTATCCAGGAAATTACATAACGGAGGATTTAGATCCAGCTGCAATACTACCTGCTCGTTTTTAATCTTTTCAAGGTATGGCCTGAATACATCCACGCCCAAAATTGCTTCGCAATTTAGGGTGTCGGTTGGAGTCATCAAACCGCATCCCAGATCCAGGCATACATCCCCTTCACCTATTTGCTGCTGCAATACATGTGTTAGCCAATTCATTTTCTATCCATATCTCTCCTGCATTTTCTCCGCTATATCATCCCTTGTTTTAGGTCCAAGAAAATTCCAGAATGCAAAGTCCATTTTTAATATCATGGAATCATCTTGATCTCTGAATGTTATAATGTCTTCGTTGCCTTCTACTGATCGTTCCCTAGATATTCTACATCCGCTTACCATCTTTTTATCTAAAAAATATTTGGAACCCCTATTTTTCCAGAGACTGTAATCCATCCACTACCATTACATGCATGACATGTTGCATATCGTATGCACGAATCAACCCAAACATCCATCCCAATAGGTCTATCAATAACCTTTCCCTGCCCGTTACAAACAGGGCATTCTTCTGCATGATTCATTTTATATGACATTATAACTTCAATCCGATATAACATCCAAGGAGTAATCCGATTGCGAATCCGATTGAGATCCCTGCAGAGAAGTATTTTATTGTTAGATTGTGTGTCTTGTTCTTCAATGCCTTCTCTTCCTCCTCTTCAATCACCTGTAGCGTTATCTCTTTAACCACTTTATCCAACTCTGAAGATTCCCTTTTTGCATGTTCAAC
>CBFCYF010000075.1:0-9192 GCA_965602195.1 uncultured archaeon
AAGGCTGGCGAAAGGTGGGGCGTGCGCTTCGCTTAGCCCCACTGAATTAAATTCACAGGATGTGTCCGATCCCCTAAAGGAGCAGAACACATAGATAGTTTAAGATGAAAACAAACCCTCGAAACTTTGATATGGCGGACTCGCAGGCCGACGGTATGTCACGTCGTCAGAGGATAATCGCCGTATTAGCTGTATTGTTGATCCTGACTCCAACAGCCTGGGGCAGCGATATAGATGCCCGGATTGATCAGCTGATACTCTCCATATTCAGAACAGAAACCCATGAAGAGTACGAGAGACTTACCCGGGATTACATAGAGATGTTCTGGGAGATAGACACTCTCATCCTAGATAATCCCTCCCTCTACGGTAACGAAACAGGGGTCGTGGATGAATCCGGCCTAGGTAGGAAAATGGATGCCGTCAAAGAAGGATGCAAGGGTTTCGTTGACGTTTCCTTGGCGAACAATAAAAAAATAGCATTAGTTTATTTCAGTGACAGTGCTAAAATAGATTCCCTTCTTACTAAAAACAGGAATGTTCTGCATTCCAAGATAGATATGTACCTACCTAAAGGAGATACGTGCATTGAATGCGGCATACATGAAGGTATCCGGGCATTATCCGGCAGTCCCGGTGATTTAGTTTTGATATCAGACGGTTATAACTCAGCTGGTAGACATCCGGCCATATCAGAGGCGGAAAATGCAAGGACCCATGGAGTCAAGATCTATGCCATCGCGCTGGGGGATACAGCTGATAAAGTATTACTTAGGAATATATCTGAGACAACCGGGGGAGAATTCTATGAAATTCAGTGTGAAGAGCCGTTAAAGGATATATACCGGGAAATTTCCGCCAAACTCAATGATTCTGTTTTAGTCGTGGACGTATCCCGGAGCATGGCTGATAAATTCTCTCTGGAGTGTATCGAGGAGAAACATGTATGCGGTCTGAGGTGTTTGATGAACCGGATAATCCTGCTCCTTGAGTCGGTATATGTAACCCTCATCATATTAACCGGTTTTTATCTCATATTCCTATCAGGAACCCCTGAGGGGAGATCCAAGGCTAAATCAACCCTCCTGTGGTTGGTTCTCAGCATGATGGTGATACCTGTTTCCCCCGGTTTATTGTCATTCCTGTTCGGAGTCTCCCATGCCCTCACATCAAGCGTTTTATCCTATGCACCGTTTAATGCAAAGGAAATCTTCATAGAGGCGATCGACTTCATCATATCTGAGACCGTAGTCCCCATCAGCCATCTGGAAACACCTGCCATGCCGCTGCTGACGGCCCCCTATATGATCCTGAACTCCCTGCTCCTGATGCTGAGGCTCAGGTTTTATATAGTTCTCCTGTTCTCAGCTCTACTGCCCTTCGCTATATTACTTTATCCCTTTGGACCGACAAGAGGTATCGGAAGATTCCTGCTGGAACAGGTAATTCTATGGACGTTCTCGCAGGTTGCGATGGCTGTCGTCTTCGTCATGAGTGCGATTGGCATCAATATCACTGCCTCGATAGTAACAAATGTCATCCCTGAGTTTGTAAGGGTGATAATGGAGTTTTCAGCATTACTCCTGCTGATATTGACTCCGATAGCAGTGGCTGTTGGATTCAGGAGGTTTTTACCATGACAACAGCCTTTTTCAAAGGCTGGCGAAAGGTGGGGCGTTCATTACATTCAGCCCCACTGGATTGGATTCACTGGGTGTGTTTGAGCCCTGAAGGGGCGAAACACACAGTAAACTGGACGATACAGTTTAGGGTGAAGACAAACTTCAGAAAGTTTGACATACAAGACCTTCGGTCTTGGGTGTGTCAGATTGTTGGTCTGCTACATCATCAGAACGAGGTTGGGGGGGTTTCAATCCCCCAGATCGCATTATAGAGGAGGAAAATGACAATAACAAAAAATAGGTTATTGACCCTGGCGGTGGTAGTAATATTGTCGGTGGGAGCCTACGCTCAATTTCCATGGCAACCTGGATTTTGGGGTAGAGACGGGTTCAGCGATAGAGTGGGGGAGGAGTCAATTATAGACATAGAAAAATATTCGGATATGCTGCTGAGTCGGCTCTCTGAGATTGCGGAGGACTTCGGCACACGTCACAGGGATATATTCTTTGATTTCGGCAGGAGGGTGGATTTCATCCACTATATCTCACAGAGGGTTGATTTCCTAGCCGACACCTACTCCCAGAATCTTATACCTATGATGCTGCTTGACCCGCCGATTGAAAACCCGCAGGTGGTTAATGTACTGAATTCCCTTATTTCCCTACTGCAGGTGTTATATGCTGTTGCAATTATCCTGATAGCATTATATCTTATGTTCATAGCTGCGTCCCCTAAAAGGAGGGTTCTTGCGAAATCCACTCTAATAAGGCTGATATTTGGGATAGGAATAATAATGCTGACATTACCCCTAATCCTCCTGCTAATGCAGATATCCCATGGTATCTCCTCATTAATACTGAAGATCGTTGATCCGGATCCCTCCATATTCAAAATCGCAATCGGATTCTTCTTCGGTTATTTCACTATAATAGCTTTTTTTGAGCCAGCTCTTGGGGTTCCATTCCTGTTGGTATCAGTTCTACTGCCTGCAGCGGTATTGGCTGTGCTCTCAATCAGGTATCTTATGGTAATAATCCTTACAGCCGTATTTCCATTCACAGTTCTATTGTATTCCTTCTACCCTACCTACTCTTTGGGGAGGAGGCTTGTGGGGTTGACAATACTATGGATATTCTTCCCTGTTATAGAGGTAGCAATTCTGAGTGTGATATGGATCGGAGCAAATGTGTCTCCGATGCCTGAGATGGATGTTTTCATAATAATTGCAGGTTTCATCCTCCTCATCATGGGTCCATTAATCATGTTTCTCATAATGAGGTTCATCGCCAATATGGCAACAACGGTCGTTACTACAACAAGAACAAGAAGATGAAAGGATTTCCAAGGAAAATTTTATTGTTGGCAGTAATAATGCTTCTGGTAGTGAATGCTTTAGCACTTGACCAAGAGAAAATAAGGGGCAAGAGGGTTCATCTGTGGGGGGAGATATGGAAGGGCGTAGAGGATTATGTAACCTACTTTAGCGGGGATTTAAACCAGAGGGTGGTATTTGCATATTCCCTGATAAGTAACTGGATAAAAGACATGGCGTATTTAACCTATGATGATATCCAAGACCATGTTCTAAGGAATCCTCTGTTAGATAACCCTGATGTATCCCGGCTCATATACTATTTTGTCCGGATCCTGGAGCCCCTCTATGTGGCTGCACTTATCCTCATCGGCATGTACCTGATATTTTTCTCCGGGTCTCCTGCCACCAGAGTAATCATGAAATCTGCGTTTCTGAGATTAATCCTGAGTCTCATCTTTGTATCTCTTTCCCTGCCCATAATCAAAACCCTGCTGATGTTGTCTCATTCGATGACCTTGGGAATTATTGCTCTTGGGCCTGCTGATTTAGGGTCAATACATAATGAGTCAGTTGCATATGTCCTGGATAAAATACAGAATATGATGGTGGGGGATGTGTTGATTGGCATACCGCTTATGATGTTCGTCCTTCTTCTGGCGTGCGGTTTCTTCATGCTGTTAATGGCAAGATATTTCCTGGTTATAGTTTTCTCGGCCTTATTTCCGATCGCAATATTTCTTTTGGGATTCCACCCGACAAGGGGTGTTGGCAGAGCCTTACTGAAACATACCTTCTACTGGGTTTTCCTGCCTGTTAGTTTCGCGTTGTTCCTGGTTATGGCCACAGTCGGGGAGAATATGCTAATCGCGATCATACCTGAGTTGAGGGATTTTTATATAGCCGGAACTCTTTCATTGATATTGTCGCCGTTGGCTATGTTATATGCGACTCAACACCTGGATACGGTATTTGTTTCATCCTCTCAGAGACTTTCAAAGCTTGAGAGGAGGGTAATCGCTGGGGGGGAGGAACCCACTGCGGAGGCCCTTGAGGAGGAGGAGATATTGAAGAGGGAGGTTTCAGGTGAGGTTGAATTTGAGGCAGAGGCGTTTAAGGAGCTTAATCTGGAGATAACACCGTCCAGGATCAGGGTATCCGGCAAGCCGGGGGAAACCTCTATAACCCAGATCACCGTGAAAAACACCGGGGAAACCATCCTAAGAGACGTGACGTTACAGGATATTGACCTCGAGGAGAAGGGTATACGGATGAGGTTCATCCCCAGCAGATTCACATTAAGGAAGGGAGAATACAAGATTATAAATATTGAGGTAACTATACGTGAGTAGTTTAGTGTCTCATCTAAAGGCCTTTTACATAGCTACTGTATCTACAGTTGCGGTAACATTTCCGGTTTTTTTCTATGAAACTGGCTCTGGTTTGGGGGGGTAAAAGTGATGTGCTCTGTAAAAGATGGGTAAACGCAAGAGGGTGTATTCCGGCCGGATTAAGGTAACCACTGCAGAGGGTGTTGAGAAGACGATCCCGATTAGTGTAACCTCTGAGGAGAGATTTGGGGATAGGCTCTACGGGAAGGGGGAGGTTGTGGAAGGGTTTGGGAGTTCCGGTATTCAGGAATCCTCAAAGGGGGATACCCACCGTACCCTGGAGAGTTTGGCAGGCACCTCAGGTATTATCTCCAAAAAAAGGCTGAGGGAGAAACATAGTGATCTCTACCGGTTGCTCAGGTATGAGGCAAGGGCGGAGGGGAAAACCTTGGATGAATTCATCGAGGAGAAATATGGATATGAGACTGTGTCTGAGGGGGAATCTGTGGGTGTTGGGGCTGCTGCGGTGGCTGCTCCCGGGGTAACGTATGCGAGGAGGATGTCGCCTCATGTGCCGTGGGTTAGTCTTGAGCTGAAAGAGATTGCAGATGAAAAAAGAAGAATATCCTTGGATGATCTGAAGAAAAGCGAGGCATATCCTGTCATTAAAAGGAATGCTGAGCGGGAGGGTAAATCTGTTAAGGATTTCGTCAGGAAGAGGTATGGTTTTAATGTGGTTTCAGGGGAGGCTGTCAGAGCTGTTGCAAGACCTGAGGTCAGGTCTACGTTGGCAAGGATCTCTGCTTCCAACAGGCAGGTTCCTCTGGAGGATCTGAAGGCGGCATCCTGCTATACTGCCCTTAAGAAGGATGCTAAGCGGGAGGGTAAGTCTGTTAAGGATTTTGTCAGATTGAGGTATGGTTTTAATGTGGTTTCGCGGGAGGGTATTAAGACTGCTGCGAAACCTGAGGTCAGGTCTACGCTGGTAAGGATCTCTGCTTCCAACAGGCAGGTTCCTCTGGAGGATCTGAAGGCGGCATCCTGCTATACTGCCCTTAAGAAGGATGCTAAGCGGGAGGGTAAGTCTGTTAAGGAGTTTGTCAGGTTGAGGTATGCTTTCGTCGTGGTTCCGAAAGAGAGCGTCAGGCTTGTTGCGAAACCTGAGGTCAGGTCTACGCTGGTAAGGATCTCTGCTTCCAGCGGGCAGGTTCCTCTTGGGGATCTGAAGGCGACATCCAGCTACACCACCCTTAAGAAGGATGCTAAGCGGGAGGGTAAGTCTGTTAAGGAGTTTGTCAGGCAGAGATATGGTTTTAATGTGGTTTCTGGGGAGGGCATTAAGGTAGCTGCTAAACCTGAGGTCAGAACTGCTTTGAAGGGAATGGTGAATGAGAGGAATGAGATGCGGTTATATGACCTCAAAAAGAATGAGGTTTTGTATACGAAGCTTGCCGTGGATGCGAGGAAAGAGAAGGCCACCTTAAAGGAGTTCATGAAAAGACGCTATGGGGTTACGTTGAGGTCTGAGGGGGTGGATGCGGTGAAGGTGCCCCACAGAAAGATTGATGTTGAGTTAATGAGAATCTCAAGGAGGAGTCTGGAGGTTGCTGATCTAGAGGGGCTGGCGGATGATGAGCGGGAGATCCTGCTTGATGTGCTTAAAAGGAACCCGGTTATATACACGAAGCTTGTCCAGGATGCGAGAAAGGAGAGGAAGACGCTGAAGAGATTCTTGAAGGATGAGTATAATTTCAAGCTTATCTATTCGGCAAGAGAAAGCAAGGGGTTTATGGGCGGTCAACTAGATGGGGTGGATCGCCTTAAACTTGAGGACCCCGCGCGGTACGCCAGACTTCTTGCAGAGGCACGAAGGAGAGGGATAACCATCCAGGAGCTGATGGGCGGTGAATACGCTGCTGGGAGGAGGATGGGGCTCATGCATGATATTGATTCCCTGCAAACCTTCGATGAAAAATTTGAGAGCGAGCATGATACCGAGAAACAGGAGACCGGGGAATTCCAGAGCATCAGTGAAAGCACCCTCAGGAGAACCACTCTCAGGAGATTCATGCAAGGTAAGGGTAAAAAGAAGGATGCTGAAGAGGTTGAGAAAGCAGCTGAGGTAAAATGGATCACTCAACTGGCGGCAGAAAGACTGAGTATGGCACCTTTAGAGCAGCCAATGCCGACTAAACCGGCATCATAACATCGCCCTTCTTTTACCTCTTGATTTTTCTTTCTTCTCTATTTCTTCTCTCTTTTCAGCCTCCTTTTTTAGTCTGATTCTTCTTTCCTGTGTCTCTATAGAATCCACTGCGTCGAGGTTTATTTTAGCGTTCGCATAACCTGGATCAATTTTCAGTGCAGTATGGTACATCTCCTTCGCTTCTTTGTATCTCTTCTGTTTCTGCAATAGAATTCCAAGGTTGTAGTATGCGTCCGTGTGCCTGCGATCAATACCAATGCATTTCCTGTATGCGTCTTCAGCCAGTGCGTATCTGCTCAGTTTATGGTGTAGGATGCCCAGGTTATAGTGGGCGTCTGCAGATGTATATACGCTCTTTATTGCCTTCTTATATTCTTTTTCAGCTTCCAGTAAATTGTCTTTTTTCATGGACAGAACTCCCAGGTTACTATGTGCTGAGGCACATCCTTCATCAATTTTCATAGCCTCCTCATAGTTTTTTTTTGCCGTATTATAATCATTAGTCTTATAAAAAAGATTCCCTAGGTTGTTGTAGGCATCAATGGATTTCGGGTTAAGTGTCGCTGTCTTATTATATTCTGCTATCGCCTCCTCAACTCTCTTTCCCTCATCCAATAAAAAAGCCAGGTTGTAGTGAACCTTGGCTAGCTGGGATTTTACATCCCTGGTTTTTTGATACTCCTTTTCCGCCTCCGTTGCTCTGCCTTTTTGCTCCAATGAAATAGCTGCAGTATTACAATCCCTCAGATAATCCTCATACAGGGTGATGGATTCCCGATACATCTGCTCGGCGTTCTTATGAACCTTCTGCTTATGCAGCAGAAGCCCCATGTTGTATTTTATGCGTCCCAGATTCAAATTCATCACATTCGCCTTCATGTCTTCATTATCGGCGTCCTCATATTGAGCCTTCTTTCGTAGTGAAATAGCATTGGTGTAGTAGGCATGTAGTCTTTCTAAGCCCAGCCTGAGCGCCTTTCTGTAGTCCTCCATGGATGTGTCATATTCGCCTTCCTGGAACGCGATGATCCCCATGTCATTGTATAGTTCAGGCATGTCTGGATCAATTTCTTTTATCCTGGCAAATATCTTCTTTGATTTTTTTGTGGATTCCGCATCCCTCCCCATCATTAATCCGATGGCCATATCGAACAACAGTACTAACTCCTTAGTACCTGCAGCTCCACTTGCTTCACCTTTCCGGATAAGTTCCTCGATTTTTCCCATATCTATTAATTATTGTAACTCAGTATATAATCCTTTAAGGTTTCACAGAAATACGCAGATGATAATTGCGGGATATATCTAATCAGTTAACCTGAATTTATAGCCGTAGCGTATTATCCCCGAGGAACCGTCGGCAATGACTTTTCTGAAAACCTTCTCCACCCTCTTCCCTATCTCCACATCCTCCGGACTGCAATCCACAATCTGTGAGGTTATGTGTGGGCCTTCATCGAGCTTAACTATAGCCACGATGTAGGGTTTCTGGTATTCAAAACCCTCAGGCGGCGTATGGATTACTGTATATGTGTAGATTTCGCCCTTGCCTGAGAATTTAAATTCCCTTATGCTGCCCGACCTCCTGCAGTTGGGACATAAAGTGCGAGGTGGAAAGAATTTCTCCCTGCATGTGCTACATTCCGTCCCCACCAGATTGTACCTGTGCGGTATCAGCCTCCAGTGCGGTGCCAGTCCTTTAGTCATTTTAAACTGTCACGTCCAGTTTACATCCGCTGACTCCTTTGGAGTCAGGGACCTTGCAACTCGAAGAGTTGCAAAGTACGGGTGGGGCGTGCGCTCCCTTCGGTCGCTTAGCCCCACTTAAGTTCTTGTTTGATTTTAGGTGTCTCAACTTACTCATTTTATCTTTTAAGTATATGGACAACACATGTTGCCCCGGAACCCCCCACGTTATGTATTATTCCTGTTTGTGCATCATCAACCTGTCTCTTTCCGGCCTCACCCCTCAACTGAACGACGGCCTCCACAGCCTGAGCAACTCCTGTTGCCCCCACCGGATGGCCCTTGGCCTTCAATCCCCCGTCAGTATTTACAGGAATTCTCCCTCCAAGCTCTGTCTCACCGTCCTCCGTAATCCTGCCGCCGCCCCCCAGTTCACAGAAACCCAGGGCTTCAATACCCATGATCTCTGCGATGGAGAAGCAATCATGTACCTGGGCAAAATCCATATCCTCCGGTTTCAAATCCGCCTGTTTATATGCCTGCCCTGCGGCCTTTATAGCTGAATCAGTCCTGGATAGGCTCTTCCTGTCATGTAATGCAAGTTTATCTGTGGCTAATGCGGAGGCTTCAATCCATATGGGCTCATCGCAGAATTTCTTGGCTTTATCCTCGCTTGCAAGTACTACTGTGGCTGCCCCGTCAGTTATAGGGGAGCAATGCAGAAGCCTCAGAGGTTCCGCTACCGGGGAGGAGTTCATAACCTGATCCAGGGTGACCTTGAATCTGAACTGGGCCTTGGGATTCAGGGAGCCGTTGTGGTGGCTCTTGACAGTCACCTGCGAGATCTGCTCTATTGTCGTTTTGTACTCCAGCATATGTCTTCGGGCCATCAGTGCATAGAGGGCTGGGAATGTAGCTCCCTTAAAGGCCTCCCATTGCTGATCCCCTGCACCCATCAATGTGACTGTTGCAGATGATGTGGGTACGTCAGTCATTTTCTCTATCCCTCCTGCAACAACCACATCCATCACCCC
>CBFCYF010000076.1:0-9159 GCA_965602195.1 uncultured archaeon
AATATAATATATAAATGTTAACAAAACAATAATATAACATAAACAACAAAAAAAAATGAAGGAAAGACACAAGAGACTTCTTATGAAACAAAACCCCTGGTGGATAAACAAAAAAGAAGAAGTCCCGAAATTTGAAAGAGACCTGATCACAAAACTAATCAAATACCAAAAATACAAACAAATAACAGCAATCGTCGGACTACGAAGAGTCGGAAAAACCACGCTAATGAAACAACTAATCAACAAACTACTTAAAAAAACCAATAAAAACAACATCTGCTACATATCCCTCGACGACATAGACTTCCAGAAATACGAAACAACCGAAGAACTCATAAACTACTTCACAGAATACTCCCAGGAAAAAGAAAAAAGATACTTATTCCTCGATGAAATACAGAAACTACCCCACTTCCCAGACCTGCTGAAAACCACCTACGACACCGAAAAAAACCTGAAAATCACCATCACAGGATCAGCATCCCTAAAACTAAAAAAATACAAGGAAACACTAGCAGGAAGAATACTCACCCACCACCTACCAACCCTCACATACAAAGAATTCATCAGATACCACGGACTACAACACAAAATAAACAGAAAAAACCTGCTAAGGGAATACGACACCAAACTACTAACAAAAAAAGAAAAATACGAAAACCTATTCAAAAAATACTTAACGAAAGGAGCATTCCCCGAACTGCTTGACATAGATGATGAAGAATACATCAAAAAATACATCAAAGAATCAGTAGTAGAAAAAACCATCCAAGACATAGCTAAACTCACAAAAGAAAACGAAAACATAATCTATGAACTAACCCGGCTACTAGCCGGATCAAACGCCCAATTATTCAAGATAACAAACCTCGCAAGCACCCTGAAAATCAACAGAAACAAGGCATCCAAATACATAGACCTCCTAGAAAAAACATTTCTGATAAAGATAAGCTACAACTACACCTCAAGCATCCCCAAACAGGTGAGGGCAAGCAAAAAACAATACATCACCCACTCATCCATAGTCCTAGCACTACTTGACTACCCCCCAGAGGCTATAGACATAAAAGAAGTCTCAGGACATCTAGTTGAATCAACAATAGTGAACAGCCTAAACAAAACCTCATTCTGGAGAACACCCCACACAGAAGTCGACATCATCATGAAAGATAAAGAAATAACTCCCATAGAAATTAAATACAAAAACACAATCACAAAAGACGACATAAAAGGTATAACAGCATTCTGTGAAAAATTCAAGGTCAAAAAAGGAATCATGGTAACAAAAAACTTACTTGAAGAAAGAGAGATACATGGGAACACAATCCAGTTCATCCCGGCATGGCTGTTCCTCCTCACCAACCCCCCACCCACAGAAAAGGATTCACTAAAACCCTGAAACAGAAACACACCACCACAAAAACCCACAACCCCCTAAACCAAAACCAGGATCTTTCCCATACAAAAAAAACACCCAACAAATCACATAACAATAATAACTAAGGAAACCACCACATAAATAAAATTACACCCCTCAACCCACCCCCCCAATCAACAACCTCACATCCAAAAGAAGAAGAAAAAACAACATAACAGAGACTGAAAAGAGAAAAAACACGGTTTTTTATCTGGCTGAACTCAATAAACTAAAAGAATATGGGTAAACACGAAAAATACATGGAGATCGCCGCATACGCAGGCATAGCATCCCTCCTCCTTGGGATACCCGCCACAATACTGCAGATACTCATAGCATTCGATACAATCAACGACTACTGGCTGACACTCCACACACCATTATTCCTGATTACCGCCGCAACAAGCATCCTCTTCTACTGGGGCTTCAAAACCCTAGGAGATGAAACAAAAAACCGTATCCTGCAGATCGCAGCCTATCTACTGATTCTGTCGATACTGTTCACTATATCATCACTTACCCTTAAAGATACTGCAATCCTCAACCTGATGTTCAACGGACTAGCCTACATCACCCTCGGAACAGGATTCATTAAACTAAAGGAACACTACGGCACAATAGCCCTGGCAACAGGCACCCTAAACATTATCGCAGGCTTCGGTATATTAACCATAATACTCGCCATCCCCGCAATACCCCTCCTCATAATCGCAGATATACTAGGAATACTAATCCTGTTCAAGGCCTCAGGCCTCCCCATGGGAGCAATCGACAAATTCTTCACAAAAAAAACAAGCCCCCAGCCAACAGAAAACAACAGAATCAAAATAGAGATAACAAAAAAAAAGGCAGGTTAAACCCCCCCAACCAACAAAAAGAAGGGAAAACACTGCTTTTATCCGACTGAACCCAATTACTAAAAGACATGGATAAACACAAAAAATATATGAAGATCGCAGCATACGCAGGCATAATATCCTTCATCCTCGGGATACCCGCCACAATACTGCCGATACTCGTAGCGTTCAATATAGTCGGCGGCTACTGGCTGATACTCTACATGATACTACTGCTAACTACTGTTGCAGCAAGCATCCCCTTCTACTGGGGCTTCAAGGTCCTGGGAGATGAAACAAAAAACAGTATCCTGCGGATTGCAGCATATCTATTGATTCTGTCGATGCTGTTCACAATCCTATTGCTTGCCCTTGAAAACCTCAACCTACTTACTACGGAGACACTAGAACACCTAATCCTCTCAGTCCTTAATCTGCTGTTCGACGGATTCACCTACATCATCCTCGGAATAGGATTCATTAAACTAAAGGAACACTACGGTACAATAGCCCTGGCAACAGGCGCCCTAAGCATTATCGCAGGTTTAGGTATATTAACTATAATACTCGCCATCCCCTCAATACCCATCCTTATGATTGTAGAAATACTGGGGATACTAATCCTGTTCAAGGCCTCAGGCAGCTCCATGGGAGCAATCGACAAATTCTTCACAAAGAAACAAGCCGCCACACCCGACGATACTGTTGTTTAAAATAATACAGCGCCTAAATCTATGTGCTAAGCAGAGCGCATACCCCACCTTTCGCCAGCCTTTCTCGGAGTTTGCCGAGGACAAAGGTGTGTTTCGCCCTTAGGGGCTCAAGCACACTGAGTGGACTTAGTTCAGTGGGGCTGAACAAAGTGAACGCCCCACCTTTCGCCAGCCTTTGAAAAAGGCTGCTCGGAGTTAGCCGAGGACTAAGGCGTGTTTCGCTTTCGCTCAAGCACACTGAATGAATTCAGTTCAGTGGGGCTGAACGTAGTGAACGCCCCACCTTTCGCCAGCCTTTGAAAAAGGCTGATGTAGTGCCTAAATCCTAAACCAACTTCCTCAGTTCCTCCTCCTCTTCAATATGGGCTTCAAATCATACAATATGCTCTCGATTTTCTTCCGGAGTTTATATTCCAAGGCCTTCCTCCTGAGGTACCTGAAATCTATCCTGTCCTCATGCTTCTGAATCAGCCAATGGATATACCTCCTTGACTCCGGATGATTCATCAATAATAGATGAAGTATGAGATCCTCTACCGAAACATATCCCTCATCTAATCTCTTTATGGTACCTGTTTCCCTTCCTGTGATATAAAGAAAAGTATAAGGGGGTATGAGATAAACCCCATAATGATCTAATGCAGAGGATGATGTATAAGCCCACCTATAGCGGAGACCCTCAATATATCGGATATACTCTCCTGGCTCTCTGGTTCTGACCATAAACTCCGGCGGCCTGCTCCACACAACCAAGGAATCCCCATACTCCAGCTCAGGATGAAAATATTTCCTGCTTAAATCACCTGCAGTAAACAGGGAAACCAAGTCATCATAGAGAGGATGCTCCCTGCTCAAGCCATACCTCCCATGATACAACTCATGCACCAAAGCCATCGACTGAAAAACAGATAGTTTATAATATACTGTCCTGACAGTCCTGCCCGACTCAGATGCCAGATCATTAACGCTGTTCACTCCCCTGTAAAGGCCCTCCAGAATCATAAGTTCGGTCTCACAGAGGACACTCTCAAACCTCATACTCGGGTGTTTCCGCAGTATATGCCTTAACAAAGTGGCATGAATTGAATCCCCAAAAGAGTAACCCCACCCAATCCTTCTAACTAAACCCTCCCTTATAAGACTCCTAAGCAGAGAGGATGTGTGCGATTTACTCAAGCCGATGCTCTTGGCTATCTCCCTGGATCTTAAAGGACCATCAACAATTGCTTTTAAGATCTTTATCTTATTTTTCGAAAGCCTCATATATGAAATTAGGTAATACAAGTTTAAAAACTATATTGATTTATTTCAATAGTGAAATAAAATAAGATAATTTACAATACCCTACTCACCCTCCTTAAAACAAAAACAGGGATCTTAACCCCACCCCCCGCTAAATTCAAGAGGGGAAACAAAATGGGAGCGGATAAAAAAACACCTGATTCCCAGAAAAAATACTTTTATATCTTAAAACACCACAAATAAACCATGAACAAAAAAACCATCTCCCTGGGGTTGATGATTCTGCCCTTCATCGTTATATTACTGCTGGCCGGAGTAGTCATATGGCAACTTGGAATCTTTAAACTCGGCACAAGCGGATCTTACAACGCCCCACCCGGATCACTGGGTTTCGCCGTAGGAGGGGCTAAAGACATCAACAACTTCCGACAGAACATCGAAAACAACTACCTGCCCACACCAACAGACATCACCTACGAAGGACTATTCTACGACTACTTCTTCGACACAGGAGAACAAAAAACATGCCAGAAACTATTCTGCCCCACATACAGCCACGCAACCACCAAAGACCCCCTCTCAAAAAAAGAAGAACACTACCTGTCCGTAGGCCTGAACTCAGGCATAAAAGAAGAAGACTTCCAGAGAAAAAAACTAAACCTGGTGATAGTACTGGACATCTCAGGCTCAATGAGCTCCCAATTCAACCGCTACTACTACGACCGATTCGGCAACAAACAAACCCTTGAAGAAACCGAGGAATACGGGAAAACCAAAATCCAAACCGCAACAGAATCCGTCGTCGCACTACTCAACAACCTAAAAAAAGACGACCGATTCGGGATGGTATTATTCAGCAACAACGCCCACCTGGCTAAACCATTAACCCAGGTAGATGACATGAATATGCAGAATATGAAAGACAGCATCCTGGAAATCCAAGCAGGAGGCGGCACACAAATGTCCGCCGGAATGACCCTGGGCACAGAACTATTCGATGATTTCCTGGACATCAACTATACAGAATACGAAAACCGGATAATATTTTTGACCGACGCAATGCCAAACATAGGAGAAACCAGCGAAAGAGGACTACTGGGCATGACAAAGAAAAACTCTGAAAACAAAATCTATACCACATTCATCGGCATCGGAGTAGACTTCAACACCGAACTAACAGAATACATAACAAAAATCAGAGGAGCCAACTACTACTCCGTCCACTCAGCGAAACAATTCAGGCAACGGATGGACGATGAATTCGAATACATGGTAACACCCCTGGTATTCAACCTGGAACTGAAAATAGAGGCCGAAGGCTATGAACTTGAGAAAGTATACGGGTCGCCGGAAGCAGATGAAGCAACAGGCCAGATAATGAAAGTCAACACACTATTCCCCTCCAAGAAAAAAGAAGGAGAAACAAAAGGAGGACTGATACTTTTGAAACTAAAGAAAAAAACCCCGGACGCCAAAATAAAACTAACAACAACCTATGAAAACCGTGAAGGCGAACTCAACAGCGACGAAACCAACGTCGAACTAAAAGAAGAAAAACCAGATTACTTCGAAAACACCGGAATCCGGAAAGGAATACTACTAACACGGTACGCGGATCTTATGAAAAACTGGGTTACTGATGAAAGAGAAAGCCATGAACAAAAAAAGCCGCTTAAGCCCTCAGTAAACTACGAGGAAGGAATAATCCTGCCTAAGCCCGCAGAACCCACCCTAGGTAGATGGGAACGCCAATCCATCCCACTGCGGGTCTCTGAACACTACAAGGAAATATTCAGGGAATTCAGCACCTACTTCGAAAAAGAAATGAATGCCATCGGAGACGACACATTAAACAAGGAACTCAAGATCATAAACAAACTCAGCAACTACAGCTGACTCCGACCTCCACCCTAAGCTTCTATAAGCTCTCCTAGCAACACCCCCATCAGCAACTGGGGGTTGTAGATTAACATTCTTGTCGGATGGCTGAGATGGGTTAGGTGCAGTCATCCTAAGGCCTTCTATAACATCCTATGCCTGATATCCCATTCAATCAAGGAACCTCAAGCTCTCCGTCACCTTCCCGTATACGTGGAGGAACTCATCCCGTTTCTCTTCCAGCGACTGATAGTCTATCTGAAATACTGAATCCTCCCTCTCCATGAGCAGTGAAGAAATCACCATCGTTCTCTCCCCGACCAGATAATTCTCCTTGAATGAATACTGGATTTCCTTTGCTTTCATACCCCGTACGCTCAGATCTCTTGCGGATATTAATTTCAGGCCATACACTCCCCTCTCCAACCTCTCTATTCCCTCCTCAATGCTCCAACCGAACTTGTTGTATGGGATCACAGAAACCCTGATAAACGCCGAGGGCAGTTTATGGATGAACACACCCTCCCCGGAATCCGGAACATACAGCCCCCAGTCCTCCGGGTAGAGGAAGGAGAATCTGTCAGCTGTGTATTCCTTACAGTTCTGCTGTGTTCCCTCCGGAGGTTCGGCTTTTGGGTTCATACTATTACCTGTGGGCCCCCCCAGGGGTACATGAAAATGATGGTGCAGGGGACTCAATGCCAGATCTAGTTGTCCTACTGATGCACTAATCATCCAAGAAGTTCAAACGTTTCCCTGTAATATTTAAACATTCCCTAATAATATTTAACATCTCCCTATAAAAGGCAGAAGAGGGAATGCATAATACTACATGATTAATCATGAAGGATTGTTCAAAAACCACCCGCCAACATCTGCAAATTCAACACAGAAAACTATACCCTAACAATAAACAAAAAAACAAGCCACACAAAAAAATACCTAAAAAACAAACCAGAAACCATCCAACCAAAACTCCCCACAGACCAGTTAACCATAAGGCTTATGATAGAGTTAGGCGGCATCCTATCCCTACTCACACTAATCATTTTCCTCATCGTAGGCTACCCAAACAAAACAATACATCATCTAGTCACCTCCACAGGAATACCCAACTACATATACCTCACCATACTATACAGCAGCTGCATACTCTACATCCCACTAGTAGCCACTAAACCAGACAAAACAAACTACTTCGCCAAAAAATGGATCCACAAAAACATAAGATGCCCCCAATGCAGCCAGAAATTCGACGCCAACATCACAGCCAACAAAAACCCCAACCTTAATGGAAACCACAGTCTACACACTACACTGCCCCTACTGCAACAAAAACCGACACCTAACAGAAACCCAATGCAACCTGAAATTCAGAGACTAACAAAAACAAAACCCTCACCTCAAACCACATCACTCTCCAACAATCCACCTACCAACACCCCACCACTATCCTCGATTCTGACGGGATACGGGATATAGAATCACCCCAATTTTTAGGCCTAATTCTAAATTACCTAGATGGATAAAAAACCCTACATCCTGGTCATCTCAGCATCCCTCTTCTACGCCATATACCTGATCGTAAACAGAAGCTACTTAATCAACAACTTCACCCCGCTAAACTTCGCCTGCGGAAGCGGATTGTCAGCAGCATTACTTTCACTTGTATACCTAACATCCACCAGAAAAATAAGGGAAGTGAAAAAAATACAGAGAAGAGATTTAACCTACATAATAATACTAGGTCTTGTGGTAGGATTCCTCTTCAGGCTACTGCTCTTCTTCGGGCAATCCCTAACCACAGCAACAAACGCCGGCTTCCTGCTGAGAACCGCCCCGCTATTCGCAACAATATTCGGATACATCCTCATGCGAGAACTCATAACCAAAAAACATATTATGTTGATGTCGATAATGGGATTCGGCATCTACCTCCTAACCACAAAAGGAAAACTAACCCTCAACCTCGGAGACATCCTCCTACTCCTCGGCGGAGTGATCGTCGGCTTCGACCAAGCATTCTCCAGGAAAATAATGAAAAAAGGAATAAGCCCAGACATCCTAACCTCCCTGACAATGATCACAGGAGGAACACTACTATATCTATTCACCATAATATTCTCCCCCCCATCCCTCACCGGCTGGGAGATATACCTGCTCTCCGGATTACTGATCTGCCTATCCGTCTACACAAGAAACCTCGGATTAAAGCACATTAAAGCAGGCATTGTGAGCTCCATCCTACTATTAAGTCCGGTATTTACTGCAATCATAGGCATCAGCTTATTACATGAGGAAGTAACCCCGCCCCAATTACTCGGGGGCATCATCATCCTAAGTGGAGGCTACCTAATAATCAAAATAAAAAACTAGAATCAATCGACGACAAAGCAGGTCACTGCTGTGCCCTGCCCTGCCTCTCAACCGCCTCAGTTGCCTCCCTCACCCGCACAGGATCGCCAAGATAATAAGACCTAAGTGGACTCAGATCCCCGTCAAGCTCATACACAAGAGGAATACCCACAGGAATATTCAGGCGAACAATATCCTCATCAGAAACATCATCAAGATACCTCACCAGGGCCCTGAGGCTGTTGCCGTGCGCCACAACCAAAACCTTCTTCCCATCCCGGATCACAGGAGCAATAACATCACGCCAATAAGGCATGAAACGCTCAACCGTATCCCCTAAACACTCAGTTAAAGGAAGATCCCCCTCACCCAGACCCCCGTACCTCAGATCCCGGCCAGGATACCGCACATCACTCTTCTCAAGAGCAGGGGGCCTAACATCATAGCTCCTCCTCCAAAGCAAAACCTGCTCCTCCCCATGCTTTTTCGCGGTTTCCGCTTTATATAAGCCCTGCAGTGCCCCATAATGGCGCTCATTCAGACGCCAAGACCTCCTGACAGGAACCCACATCAAATCCATCTCATCAAGAACAATCCACAACGTCCTAATCGCCCTCTTAAGAACAGAAGTGAAAGCAACATCCAAACAGTACCCCTCCCCCCTGAACTCCCGCCGGGCCTCCGCGGGCTCCTGCCGGCGGCCGGCCGGGTGGGGCTG
>CBFCYF010000077.1:0-9108 GCA_965602195.1 uncultured archaeon
AAAAAGTGAACATGAGCTACCCACTATCAAATTAGAGTTAGAAGATTATGTTTATGAGAGGAATTTAGCTGTTAGTAGGGTTCCAGCAGACCCTATTATTGTTAAGTTTCCGAATAAAACTAATGAATAACGTCAGTCGTACCCCCAAGTAATTTTCGATAGTGAGCAGTATATACTAACAAACCATGACTTAAGAGGACTCCACAACATCGCACAGCATTCCTTAGAACCCTCTTTTTTATAGATATTAGAAATAATCCAGCCAGTATTTCATGCTCTTCCCTCTGAATCCCTTTGAGGTGAGCTTTCTTTTTATCAGGTTCTGGCTCTTTAATCTTATCAGGTATTCTCTCAGTGTTCGCTCAGATTTTTTTCCGCTCTCTGTTTTCTGTATTCCCGCCAGATCCACAGCCAGAATATTTCCGTCGCAGCTGCTGACATCCCGATGAAATCATGTTTAAACATGAGTGCTGCGTTTTATATCTCTGTGCAGAGATTATAATGAAGATAAAGTTTTTTGCATTTAGGAGATTAAAATGATTCCAACAAATATTAAGAGAAACCATATCCTAAAAGCTATAGATAAAATAAAAAAAGAGGGGTAAAGAAAATGCTTTATGATTTGTATACCCATAGATTTGCAGATATAATCCTAAACTCTGACTATGAACTAAAAAAAGAGATCGAAGATGTTATACTGTCTATCGACTTTAACGACGTACGAAACAGATTCGAAGAAGAAAACGTAAGGAGGAAGAAACTCGGTAAAAAGTTGCTTCAGGGCAAACAATCAACGATTAACTCGATGTTCAGAGAAGAATTTCAAAAAAGAGGTTGGGAAGTTGAAAAAAATGTCTTCAATGATCCAGACAACGATCTCACAATAGACTTTTGGAAAAGGGAGATTGGAGTAGACGTTGCGTTTAACCATAGATCCTTCATTGGAGGAGATCTTCTTAGGCTTCAAGCTGGGGCTGAAGTGAAGAATATTATTAAAGTGGGGGTGTACATTTGTCCAACGAAAATCTTTGCCAAGATTGTTTCACCTAAAGATGGGTCGTCAATGGTTAATTATGAGAGATCAAATTGGTATCTCAATAATTTCTATGCAGTCTTTACCGTTCCAATCCTGTTAATAGGCTTAAAGGGGTGAGCTTGACCTTCGTCTAATACCAGATTGGCGGCTCATTTCGTCCTCCTGTACTCCCACCATACCCAAACCCAGAACACCGCTGTCACCGCTTCCGGCATCCATATGTATTCCGAAATTATTGTATCCTGTAGATATTTAAATCTCTCTGCAGTGAATTCCTTCTGGGTTTTATGGATGTGTGCGAAGATTATAACACAAAATGCCCTACCACGTGGAGATCAAAAAACCTGCTTTAAAGGAACTCAGAAAATTCAACAAGAAGATTGTAAGGGAGATTCTGAAACAGATCGATAAACTTGAAGAACATCCTGATAAGTATGGGAAACCGCTGGGAGGCAGACTGTCAGGCATCTGGCAGCTTAGATCGGGGAAATATAGGATTTGGTATACAATTGAAGGCTATATGGTCTATGTCAGAGCGATCAAACATAAGAAAAAAGCAGAAGGGAATTACTGAATGCTCAACTCTTTTTTAACTTCTTTTAGACTTTTAGAGGGAGCCCCGTAACTTTCTTTTAACTGTTTCATAACTTCCTTGTCCTGCAGGGTCTCTATGGTAGCCTTCATGCTGTCATATTTCTCTTTCGGTAGCAGGACATAATCCTTGTCTTTATGTAAAACCACTATATCCATCTTTCTCCTCTGTACATAATATTGAATTTCACATAAATATATCTGGATTTTTCTGCAATATCTCTGTGGATTCTTTTTAATGTCTTAGATGAGATATTTTTTTCTGGGAGAGATCAGTAAGCTGGTCTGGGTGCGGGCGGTTTCCGTATCTTCTGTATTTCCCGCCGGATCCGTAACCGGAGTATTCCTGTCACCGCTTCCGGCATCCATACGCGTTCCATTCCCTTGCATCCTGTTAGAAAAGAAATTTTTTTCCCCCAGAAATCTGCCAGTTTTTTTTTGCCTGAGGGTCTTTTGTGGTGCAAGACTGGCTCAGCGATTATTGTGGGTTCGGATGCTGCACCCGCCATGTTTGAGGAATGGGGGTAGTTTTGTGTTGTTTGGGTGGGGGATGGGCAGTTACGGGATCATGGTGTGTCAGCCTGGGGGGGGTCATGTGGTGGTTGTTGGGCTTCCATAAAAATCTTTTTTAGGATTTAACTTCTCTCTTCATTAATATTTTTCATATCGAGGAGCGCTTTTTCCATGTTTTTTAATTCTTTTCCGAATCCGGTCCAGTTACCTTCCATTATATGGGACTCAGCGTTACTGTAATGCCTTAAGGCGAGCTCTATTAATTCCTTTATTGTTTTATCTTCTCCTTCTTCCGCCTCCGGTATCTCCTCAGCATCCACCTCAAATAGCTTGTATAATGCCTGCTTCAGGGTTTTTTCCATCACCACCTTGGATTTATATGAGACAATAACCCTTTTTAGTTCAGGCATTGTCGCCTTCTCCGCTTTTATGTAAAGTGGCTCAACGTAAAGCAGCGTGTCCCCTAATGGGATTACCAGTAGATTGCCGCGGATTACATCCGATCCTCTCTGACCCCACAGGGTTAGTTGCTGTGAGATTTCATCATCCTGGTCTATCCGTGCCTCGATCTGCATTGGTCCATAAATCAGTTTCTCTTTTGGGAACTTGTAGATGATCAGTTTACCGTATTCCTCATCATCACATCTGGCGACCATCCATGCGATCATGTTATCTTTGCCTGTTGGTGTTAGAGGTATCATTAGAATGAATTCCAGGCTCTCTTCTCCGGGAAGCCTGGTGATGATGTAGTATGGGACCATCTCCTGTTTAATCCCCTGGCCGTAGATCTCATTGGGTATGATCCACTTATCTTCTTTATTGTAGAATACTGTTGGATTCGTCATGTGGTAGACGCCGTATACGTTTGCCTGCAGGGTGAATAATGCTTCCGGGTATCTGATATGGTTTTTCAAGTCCTCTGGCATGTCCTCGAAGCTGTGGAATAGGTCCGGGAACATGTTCCTGTAGGTTTTTATCAGCGGGTCTTTGGGGTCGGTCACATAGTACTCTGTGTTGCCGTTGTATGCGTCTATAACGACTTTGACCGGATTTCTGATATAATTCAGGTTTCCATATGGTTTGGAGTAGGGGTATTTGTTTGTGTGGGTGTAGGCGTCCTGGATCCAGTAGATCCTTCCGTTAACGGTAACCGCGTAGGGGTCTGAGTCATAGATGAGGAATGGTGCTATCCCGTTCACTCTTTGATGGATGTTCCTGTTGAGCATTATCCTGCTTTCGGGGGTCATATATCCGCTTAACATCAGGTTTATGTCACCGAAGCGAATACTCATCGTCAGTTTCTTGATGAATGAGTCTAACACTACGCCTCCTGTTCCGCTGTAGCTTGTGTATTTGTTTTCATCTCCCATGGGGTAATCGAATTCCTCGGTTGTTGTTTTAACGATCACGAACTGGCTTGTTCCTTCTCCGTAATAGATTTCCGGTCTACTTATCTTTAATTCCTCTAGTGTTGTTTTTGGGGGTATGTCTTTTATGAGGAATTCGGGTAGGCCTCCTTCAGTGAACTTGTTCACGGGGCTCATACAGACTCCGTAACCGTGCGTATACAGTAGATGCTCATTAACCCATGTCTTTGCCTCTGAGCTTAGCTGTTCATGATCCAGTTCCCTGGCAGATAAAAGCACTTGCGTGTATTCGCCTTCCAGCGTGTATCTGTCTACGTCTACGTCGTTGAATTCGTAGTAGCTTCTGATTTCCTGTATCTGCTTGTATGTTTGTTTCAGAGGCCTCCAGTCCCAGAGCCTGATGTTATCTATCACTTCCTTGTCTTCCAGTATGTATTCTATTGTTATGTTGCCGTTGGGGGTTATTGCGGAGTCCTGGATGTTGTCTAGGCCGTATGCTTGTCTTGTATATTTGATGTTGTTTTCTATGTATTCTTTTTCCAGGGCGATTTCATTTGGCGATACCTTATATTGTTGTATTAGTGCGGGGTATGCTCCGGTTCCCACTAGGAGGATTAGGATATAAACTATCACTACTACCATTAGTGAGCTCCAGACACTGGTTTTTTTCTTTAATTCGAGTATGGATGCTGCAAAGAACATTATTGCTGCAAGCATGGGGATGTAGACGAGGATTGACAGTACAGGTAGATATGCGGTTATGTCTGCGTAGCTTGCACCGTAGATGACTCCGCTTTCTGAGTAGAGAACATCATATCTGTCCAGGGAGTGCTTCCATGCGAGCAGTAACCATAGAAGGCCTGTTAGGCTGTAGAAGTGGGTTTTTACTTTGCCGGTTGCCTCGAAGAACTTTGTCGGCAGCTGGTATTGGGAGACGTATTCGTCTTCATGTTCTTTTTCTTCTGTTATGATGGTGATGTTCCCGTTTTTTATGTAGGTTATGGCTGCGAACATCATTGTCAGGGCTAGGGCATAAAACAGGTAATTCTGGATGAGCCTGTAGAAGGGTAGTGTGAACACATAGAATCCGATGTCTTGGTTGAATATGGGGTCGGTTACGCCGAATTGTGCTTGGTTCAGGTATCTGAGGACGGTCTCCCATGAACCGCTTAACGTGAAGCCTACGATTGCGGATAGGGCTAGAATTGCTATATATTTTTCTCTGAAGGCTTCGTTTTTTTTCTTTCCCCGGTCTGCGATATATGCGTTAACTGATATTATCAGGAAAGCTAGGAGCGTTGCCGCCAGGAATATGCCTGCTTCTGTTGTGAGTATTGTCATGTAGACTGATTCGTAGCCGAGTGTTTCAAACCAGAGTAGGTCTGAGTACATGACGGGGATCCTTGAGATGCCGGGTATGATGATGAATAATACTATGAGGATGATCACGTAGCTGATTGGGATGTCTAATCCTTTAGCCATGTTAGTTTATTGAAATCGAGTTGATATAAAACAGAAGTCGTCTAACTGGGGTTAGGGTTTGTTGGGGGGGGAAGGAATCAGGGGTTTGGGTGGCGCACTCCTCCGGCGAATTCAGGGGGCTCCTTTGTGGATGGGTTGGGTGGTGGGGTTTATTTATCTTGGGGTGTGTGTTGGGTGCGTCTGTGGACAGGAGGATTTTTGTTTAGGTGGGGTGCTTGGGTTTTTCCAGCACCTGTCAGTAGTCTTGGAGTTAGGCACTACATTTTCTGTTTTTTTTGATTTAGTAGGTAATAGATATATTGACTTTACTTGGTTCAGATATACTCCCTGAACGGAGGGATACGCGAGCTGGGGTTCGTATATGTGGGGTTATACGACATGCTTGAAATCCGTCAAATATTTTTTTAAAAAAATGAATAGTGGTGAAATGAAAAACGAAGGAAGAGTATATGGGCTGATTTTAGTATTTACTGTGGCAATTTTGTTTTTGTTCTCGTTATATAATCTATAACTTCTCCTAAATTAAATGTGTCTGTATGTGGTCCACACATACAGACATTAAGGAAATAGTTTCTCTGGATATAAATACTGCTACGGTCAAGACCGACACTTCCGTTAACGCAATCTTCTCCGACCACTGGGACATCTACAAGGAGAAACACTGCTTTGAGCTCAGGGCAGTAGAGGTCATCGAAGTCGAGCGAATGCTCCGTTGTGGCAATCCAAGAAATGGCTACATGGTACATCAGTGCCCAGACTGCGGAGAGCAGCGAATAATCCACTTCAACTGCAACTCCAGGATCTGCTCCCGATGTGGAAAACTCCATGCAGATGAATGGGCTAGGAAACTCAGCAAGCGTTTATTCAAGGTAAATCACCGACACGTCGTTATGACCCTCGCAGAGGAACTAAGATCGTTCTTCGAACAGGACAGATCACTCCTGAAGGTCCTGATGGACAGTGCAATAATTGCTATCGAGGACACCATGGGCTTCTGGGTCACCAAAAGGGACCACCGGAAGACCGCAATAATGCCAGGCATCGTTGTAGTTCTCCATACCTACGGCCGTGACCTAGGATTCAATTCGCACATCCACATCATCATGAGTGAGGGCGGCTTCAATCAGAGAGAAGAGTGGGTGAACACCCCGTTCATCCCCTACAAGGCATTGAGGAAGACATGGCAGTACCAACTCCTAACCAATCTCAAAAGGAACATCCCCGACACAAAGGAAAACAGGGAGCTGATCGACCGACTATTCAAAGAAAAGAACAACGGCTTCTACGTAAGGGCAAAGGACAGGATCAATAGCATTGAGATTCTCCGCTACATCGGCAGATACATAAGGCACCCAGCGATAGCAAATAGCAGGATCGTCGACTACGACGGAAAAACCGTAACCTTCTGGTACGAAAGAAATGAAGAGAGGTTCTACAAAACCATGGATGTGGAGGACTTCATGAGAGCAGTTATCGGTCACATTCCAGATAGGCAGTTCAAGCTGGTCAGATACTACGGTGCTTACTCCAGGCGTAAGAGAGTAGCATTCGCAGCATTACTGCGTGGTCTATTAAGTATAACACAGTCAAAACTAACGGACTTTGAGATCACGGGACCAAAGAAGTTGATTAAGTGCCCAAATTGTGGCTGTGTAATGGATCTAATTGAGTGTGTGAGACCACCTCCCCCCCAGAAATGGCCTCCGGTGGTAGAAATCACACGATGGTTGTAGCCGGGAGGCTACTCAAATTTGCCGAAGGCTTTGTTCGATTATAAGCAGATTAGCAATAAAATACGACAATTGTTTAAGTAAACCGGACAGAGTAGATTTGCTATTTAAGGGATAGAATATAATGGTATATGTTGTGCAACTGAAAATTGTGCAATCGAAGATAAAAGGAGGTAGTTGGAAGATGAAAAAAATAGTTGGGATGTTTATTCTGTTTGTTTTGTTACTTGCAAGCGGTAGCGTGAATGCCTACTCTTCTGCCGGCGTAGGGATATGCAACTGCGGAGATGGAACAACCATACTTGGCGGTAGTGCTACAGATGCTTGTGATGACTGCGAGGCAGCATTGAATGATAACACAAACTGTGCGAATCAGGTTAACTACGTCGGGACAGTGGCAATATCCAACCAGGTTGGAGACTGTATCCACAGTCCAGCAAACTTCAACAACAAAATCTTTGACTGCCAGGGGCATACGATTGACGGAGATGGTATCAACGTTGATTTTGGAATAATCTTAATTGAAAAATCAGGGAACACCATAACAAACTGCATAATAACCAACTTTCATGAAGGGATTGATCTAAGGTCTTCTTCAAACAATAATAATCTGATCAGCAACACAGCAAACGATAACGGCAATCATGGGATCTATATAGGCCACTCTTATAATAACAGGCTAATAGGCAACACTGCAAACAATAACCAACATAATGGTCTCTACCTTACTGGGTACCTAACCAACAATACAATAGAATCAAACACATTCTGCAACAATAACCCAACTGGTGGACCCTTTTGGTATGATATTGTTGATTTAGATTCAACATCCGGGGATGATAATACATGTGACACAACCGATGGTTACAATGATGCTGGAACAACCGGTTGCACATATTCCTGCAGCGGGCTACCAGTACCAGAATTCGGTTCTATAGCAGTGGCATTAGCAGTTCTATTAACGACACCGGCGTTTGCGTACTTGATTGTTAAAAGGCGCAAGTGAGTTAAACCAAAGATCCGAACACGCCGAAGGGCGTGTTGTTTTCTTTATTTCATAATAGTCCTGATGGTATTTGAATATTTTGTCCTTTCGTTTCTGGACAATGTAAAACAGATGCTGATTGTAGATACGTGAAGTGTCCAGGGGCATACTGTGAGAATGGAGAATGTAAATGCCCAGAAACTTGGCCCCCCTTAGATAAGGAAGAACTTTCTCAGGTTAAGGTTGCTTTGGTATATGAACGAATCATAGAAAAGCGACCCATTGATGAGGTTGCTGATTTATTACTTAAAGTAGATGTCGATTTCGTATTCCGGGGATTTTACAAACAATCGGCGAAGTGGGGGTATGGTAGGGATGAAATCTTCAAGGAATATTTTGGCAAATCGTTTTTATTTTGAGAATCAAGGCAAAAATTCAGGAAAACTGAGGGTTGAAAGAAAAATTGGAGAAACTGAAACACTGGAATTGAAGAAATCGACATCGGAGTTAAAGGAGGGAATCATTTCAATAGTTTCTATTCTAAACAAACACCGGAGGGGGGAGTTATATTTTGGGGTAAAAAACGATGGTGAGGTTGTAGGTCAAAGTGTTGGTGAAAAGACAATGCGGGATGTTTCAAAGGCTGTATCCGACAATATTGAACCGAAAATTTTTCCCGAGATTACCGAGGAAAAATTGGGTGGAAAGACCTGCATTTTTGTTAAATTTGAGGGCTTGGAGCGTCCTTACTATGCTTATGGCAGGTCTTATATCCGCGTTGGTGATGAGGATAGGCAGATGAGTGCGAGGGAATTGGAAAAACTGATTTTAGAAAAAAACCGGACATTCTGGGAGAAGGGATTTTCAGATAAAAAACTTGGGGATGTCAATAAAAGCACAGTGAAAGATTTCGTGAGGAGAGCAAATAAAGCAAAAAGGATTGATTTTGAGTTTTCTGATGTTAAATCAACGTTGGATAAATTAAACCTCATTAGAGAGAATAGACTGTTAAAGGCGGGTGAGGTATTGTTCTGTGACGGGAATCCCTTCGAAGTCCAAGCAGCGGTTTTCGCGGGTAAAGACAAACTTACATTCCTCGACATTAGACAATTAAGGGGCGATCTTTTCAGCTTACTTGAACATTCAGAGGTATATATTAAAGAACATATAAACTGGAGGGCAAAACTGGAGGACAGGACAAGGGAGGAGATTCCGGAGATACCTCTTAGGGCTATAACCGAGGTCCTTGTAAATTCTTTATGTCATCGGGATTACAGCAACCCAAAAGGAAATGAGATAGCTGTTTTCAAGGACAGGGTTGAGATATACAACCCGGGACAGTTTCCTGAGGGCTATGAACCCGAAGATTTCATTAAAGGCGAGGAGAGATCCATTTTGAGAAAC
>CBFCYF010000078.1:0-8933 GCA_965602195.1 uncultured archaeon
AAGCACTATAGAGGTTTGCTGAGGGGTGAACTCCAGGAGAAGGATCCTGCAGTCTACCATAAACTATGGAGGGATGGTTTATTGGATAACATCCCCCTGAAAGATACCCGTAAATACAAGGATCCTTTGGGGTATTACAGGGAGAATTATTTGGGGCTCTCAAGAACTGAATTACGAAGAAAAAATCAATATTTATATAATTTACTGCAGGAGAGGGGTTTGGTGGGGGAGATACCTCTTAGAAGCCGGCGTTTCGGCGAGGATGCAGTGGAGTACTACAACCGGCATTACAGGGGGATGACCCGGGGTAAACTTCAGAAGAAAGACATTAGACTGTACTGGCGGTTGAAGAGAGATAGTTTGCTGGATAAGATTCCGGTAGAGCGAATCCCTCTCGGCGAAGATGCGTTGGAGTATTATAAAAAACATTATGAGGGTTTGACGAGGGATGAATTGTTTAAGGAGAATCAAGCCCTCTACAGGAGACTGGAGAGGGAGGAAACGCTGCATGAGATCCCAGGGGGATGATTATTAATATTATTGTTCAGCTTGTTTGTTCAGAATGGTGTTTTTTGGCATGTTGTTTTGAAAGAATATGGTAAGATTGTTTAGTGGGGCAGGGTGGTTGTTTTTTTCTGGTAGCGGGTTTTTTTGGGTTTAGGAGTTAGGCACAACATGTTTAGGAGTTAGGCACAACATAATGCGTATATTGATATAGACTTCCGGTATTCACCATATAATAATAAAACAAGTATTGTTTACTATAATAATAATATAATAATATATAACACAAATTCGAACAAACGTCAGATAATTCTTTAAAAAGAAAATGGAGCTTTATCCTGTCATCAAGTCGAAGGGGGATGTTGGTGGGGTGGACCGGGAAACGAAGAAGATAAAGGTATACTGTTATCTGACCTTACCTCTGGCGCGAGCGTTGATCGATAGGTTACCTTATCTGAGGGAGGTTGAGGTTATCCCGTCAAGGCGGGTGTCTAAGGGAGCGGTCAGGGTTTTAACGGAACGGGGTGTGGCGGTTGTTAGGGGTGGGTGCCCTGGGAGGCCCCCCACTTATTCGCAGGAGATTGTGGAGCGGGTGCGTTTTCTGGTTGAGAATGGGACGCCTTATTATATTATTGAGGAGAAGTTGCAGATTCCGCGTTCATCTGCGTGGTATCTGGCGAATAAATCAAAACAACGTGACTGAGAACTGTTGTGCCTAACTCTATAAATACAGGAAGTCTAATCACCCCTCCCGACTTCCTCTCACAGGAAGTGCGACTTTCAGGCCTAAACCCCCGCCAATCACCCCAATGATTTCCTCCGAGTCATGACCCAGCCGTATCAGCTGGGTGTTGCCTCTAATACCCTTCCCGGATACGGCCATGGTGATCAAACCCATCATCTCAAGATCATTAAGGTACTCCCTGAACCACCGCGTGGTGCGGGGTCTCCTATCGATCTTACAGGATACCTTCTCGTAGTATTCATAGCATTCCCCTGAGAATAAAACCTTCCTTCCCCTCTCTATGCTCGTATAGATGCCTATTGTGGTGTCTTCCATGGCAAGGGCGATGGAGTACAAAACGATCTGCTGGTGCTCGGGCAGGGATAACAATAGCTCCTTTATTATGTCTTTTTCCACCTCCACCCTCGCCTCCTTTATATGATCCCCCACTATCCTATCCTGCCCATCATTTTCGGCGATATATGCTGATTTGAATAACAGTCTCAGGGCATATCTTGCGTCTCCGTTTATTTGCGCGGCATATGCGGCTATGAGGTTGACATCACCCATATCTATCACATCCTCCCGCAAACCCATCTTTATCCGGTCCTTTAGTATGTCTGCCAGCTGATCTGCGTTATACGGCTTGAATATGTATTCGTTCTCCCACAGGGTGCTTTTTACCCGCGGATCCAGCTTGTTTTTGAATGATGTGGTGTTTGTTATCCCGATCAGGCTTATCTTACCTGATCCGCTTTCCTCATTTATCCGTGTCAGGATATACAGCAGCTCGTCCAGGTCCTCCCTCACCCTATCAATTTCATCCAGGACAATAATGGCATTTAATCCGTCCTCTATTTTAGCCAGGATTCGTTCATACATCTTGCTCGTGCTTCTGCCGGTTGGTTTGCCTGTGATGTCTTTCTGGAGCTTTAACATAACCTTGAAGAAGGTGCTGTAGACCTTGCAGTTGATGTAGACGAACCTGAAATCCAGTTTCTGTTCTCCGGCGATGTTCTCCAGCGATCCCCCCACTAAACGCACCACGCTTGTCTTTCCGATGCCGCTTTTCCCGTATATGAATACGTTGTCTGGTTTCTGGTTCTCGAGTATGGGCAGCATGTTGTCTATTAATGTATCCTCCTCTTTTTCTCTGTGGGGCAGCTCCTTTATCTTGTAATCCGGGCGGAGAACTGCTTTGTTCCTGAATATCCTGTTTTCTTGCCGTTCCAGTCGGCTTCTGATTTTCTGCTCTATATCTATGTGTTTTTTACTCATTTCTCTTACTTAATGTTTCTGAATACCGGAAGTGTGTATATCTATATCCGCTCTTCCTCCAGTTTGTTGCCTGTTTCTTGGACTCCAGAATATCGGAAGTCTATTCTAATACTGGAAGTTCCATTATATAACCCTACTTCCCAATACCGGAGGAGGATATATCTACGGGAGACAGCCAACCACCCAACATTATATGTACTGGCCTTCTCATCCCCGCCCCAGCGGGAATGAAGGATACAGGGCAACCTTTTCTATTCTTCCGTGGTTAAATGCCCTGCACCCCCACATCCTTGTTGTAATCCAGCTAATCTTATCTCCTGGCTAATTTCGCGTTAATATCTTCTGCGAGCCTGTAGGCGTTTTGAGGTCTTCTCTTTCCCTTCACCTGGGTTTGGATTATTATGGCCGGTGCCTTCTCAATAATGTGATTTATGGCTGAGTGAGTTGCTTGACTGCTTTTACCCATGCCTTTTGCGACATCCGTCAGCGTGATTGTTCCTTTACCCACAAGATAATTGACGGTCTTCCGTTCTGTAATCGTGAGCTTGTCCATGACATCCACGTCTATCTTCCGGCTGGTCGATGTGATTGATGGTTTATCCTTCGTTAACGTATCGACATCCTCCGTGAGGAAGGATTCAACCACGCCCAGGGTTATGGCCGGGATGCTATCATCATCACCCATCCGATAGTTTGCGTTGATGTAGTTGAAGATGCTGCCGCAGATGTTCAACACCTTCCTGGGTGTCTTACTTCGGTTGCATATGAACTCCACAGCATCTTCTGTGAACGGTGCATATCCTTCCCCCCCCGCCAGGCGTATTCGTTTCTCTATGAGTTGTTTCTTTTCTTCAAGGTTCCATTCGTCAATATATAGTCTTACCAGTCCCCTGTCTATGAATGATGTTTCGCTGACGGTTCCCATTAGTATGTTGTCGAGTTCTTCTTTGAGTCCGGAGAGAATGAAGTGTGAGTTTCTTTTTCGGAGGCCGTTGATGACGAAGCTGACCCAGTCGTCATCACACCGGTGTACTTCGTCCCAGGTTATGATGATTCTTTTATCTTTCAGGTTGTTTTCGATGAACTCCGGGAGCTCGTTTTCATTCACTCTCGGGGGGTCTAACGGTACCTGTTTTTTTATTAGGCCGAAGAATGAGGTTTCTGTGCGGAAGGGTTTGAGGTTGTGGATCTTCTCCACAGTGAGTCGTGTGATGGATTCTATTGTAGTGCCTAATCCCGCTAGTGCCACAATGGTTCCCTTGGGGGGGTTTCGTTTGAGCAGTTCAAGAACAAATGTTTTCCCGACGCCGAATTCACCCTCCACCAGAATAAGACGCGTGTTGTTGTTTGATATTGCATCAACCAGCTGATCATAATATTTCTGGCCTCTGACATCTGCCTCGGTGATGCATGCTATGTCGAATGGATCATCATCCCAGCCTAAGGCCGTTCTGAGGCTTTTTTCTTCCATCTTAGCTGATTACAATATTCTTATTGGTTTTGCAGAAGTATTAAATATTTATGGGGCATGTTAGTATAAAAACTTTTCGGTTTTTTTCTGCGGGGCAGGTCACATCACAGAATTTTGCAGACGTTTGTTGCAGAAATAAAAAATAAGCCTACTCATATGTTTTTATGTGTTTTATGGATTAAATTATCTGCGGTTTTGCAGAAAATAAAAATTTTTGCAGATGTTTGTTGCAGAAATAAAAAACATGTGTTTTAGCAATAATCTGATTTTGCAGAAGTATTTTCCTATTTTTTAGGAAAATTCTGGGGATATGTTTCATACCGGCGGATCGTGTTGTGCCTAACTCAGACGATATCCAACTAAAACCTAACATCGAGACAAGCATGATGGTTTCGGTAGAAACCGAACGAAATAACAAGCTTTTTATATCCCCTTGAGTTAATAACAATACAATGACGAGATTTAGCATAGTATCCCTGCTTGTAATTGGGATATTTATCATGAGCGGATGTGTCGAGCAGTCAACGCCGCCTGGGGAAACAACCACTACAAGCCCAACGTCTTTAAAAACAGAGCCAATTGATTTATCCGGTGTTCAAACAGAAAAACTAAGTTTTGTAAAATATTATTCCTTGAGCCCTCTGGACGTCACCCTACAGGTTCCTCAATACGATCTACCTCTGCAAACCAGCCAGATATCCAACTTCGATGATTTCTCTGAAAAGATTTCTTTAAGCTCTGAGGCCTCAGGTCTTTTAGAGAGAAATGGTTTCTCTGTTATCAAAAATCCATTCAATCCGGAAGAGGAATATATCACCCGACCCTACAAAACCCTGAAAGACAGGGAGATACCTGTTTTCATCACCTCGGATTCTTTACTGCATCTATACCACATACAATTCGATGAAACCCTCAGGCAGATCGAGGAAAGGGAGTTCTATGACAGGATATGGGAGATCAGCGGCGAGTTACTTGATGATTCAGTAGGGAAATATAATGGCGCTTCAGGTGATCTGAAGGAGGCTTATAAGAGAAATGTCGCATATCTTGCGGTTGGATTGGAGCTGCTGAAGCCTAAAGAGGATCAACTATGTCCCTATGAGCGTGAGTATGAGTGTCTGGATGCTTATTTCAGGGAGGAGGATCTGGAAAAATACAAATTTGAGGTCCCGGATTTTGTCAAAGAGGATGTTGAAAAGGAATTAGGGTTGATAGAGAAACATGAGGGGTTCTCTGAGTCACCGATCTTCATCTACAATGAGGACTACTCTCAGTATGTCCCGAGGGGGCATTACACGAGGTCGGAGAAACTCAAAAATTATTTCCGGGCGTTCATGTGGTATGGGCGGATTAGCATGATTCTTAAGGGAGACCCGGACATCCCGGTAGGTGAAACGTGTCAAGAGTGTGAAGACGGGTTTATTTCCGCCTACGATGCAAGGATTCAGACAACGGGTGCGAGCTTAATTGCCTCCAGGTTTGCTGAAAGTCGAGAATTAAAAGATAAGTGGGATAGGATTTATTCAGTTACAGCGTTCTATGTGGGATTATCTGATGACTTGGGTCCGTATGAGTATATCGGGGCACTGGATTCTGTTTTTGGTGGCATCTTTGATCCGAATGATCTGACAGCAGAGAATATCATGAAATTGAAGGCAAGGTTGGCGGAATACAGGTCACCTGAGATATATGGTGGAACTGGTTTACAATACGTGAGTGCGGCTGGGGGCCCAGATGAGGTTCTGGCAAACACCCAGGGTTTCAGGTTGATGGGTCAGCGGTTTATCCCAGACTCTTATATGTTCCAGAATCTTGTTTTTGGATACGTAACCAACTATCTGGGGGATGGGGAGCCATTTACAATGGTTTTCATTGATGGTGTTGGACCTGCAAGGGGCTTTCCAAGGGGGTTGGATGTGATGTCTCTGCTTGGCTCAAATAGGGCGATGGAGATTCTTAGGGAGGGGGATGATACAAACTATAGGAACTACACAACACAGTATGCTAAATTAAGGGAGGAGTTTGATTCCTTTAATGTGAGCGACTGGAATAAAAACCTTTACTGGAGTTGGCTTTATGCTTTAAGGCCGTTACTTAAGGAATTCGGTGCGGGTTATCCGACTTTTATGCAAACAACAGCCTGGCAGGATAAGGAATTAACCACTGCGCTGGCTTCCTGGACTGAATTAAGACATGATACTATCCTTTATGCAAAGCAGAGTTATACGATGGCAGGTACTGCAGCTCCTCCCCCGGAAAAACCTGTTGTAGGTTATGTCGAACCGGTGCCTGAGTTTTACAATCGGCTGCTGGCTTTAACGAGAATGACTAATAAGGGTTTAGGTGAGATGGATGTTTTGGATAGTTCAGCAGAGGGTAGATTAAAGAACCTTGAGAGGGTTCTTGAACGATTGGTTGAGTTATCAGAGAGGGAATTAGGGGATGAAGAATTAGAGAAAGAGGATTATGAGTTTATCAAGAATTTCGGCGAGGAGCTGAATGCCGTGATCGAGGATGTCGATGATAAAGCAAAGAAGACAACCATTGTTGCGGATGTGCATACGGATACCAATACCGGACAGGTTTTGGAGGAGGGTGTTGGTTACGTTAATCTGATGGTTGTCGCCTATAAGGTTCCGGATGGCAGAATCCTGGTTGGTGCGGGTCCGGTTATGTCTTATTATGAGTTTAAGCATCCGATGAAGGATAGGCTGACGGATGAGAAGTGGCGTGATATGCTTAAAGAGAATCCGCCGGAGAAGCCGGAATGGGTCTCTAATTTTGCTGAATAATAGCTGTAGTGGGCTTCGTGAGTTCTGCGTGCGATGGCTGGTAGTTAATCTGTGTTGTGCCTAACTAATTCTTTTGCTTCATATGAAACAATTTTTTTTAGGCACTTCTCCACTTTTAGGGAGAACTATTTCGTAAAATCAATAGGTAGCTATGTATTTACTTATCATCTATTTAATGTTGAAGGATAATAATGCTAATGAGGAAAAACAGCAAACGGCGGTGGGATTTCTACCCTAATTACGACCTCTGGTCGTAATTTATGAGAATTCCTCTGGAATTCCCCTATCCTGCATTTCCTATCATTCTAATATCTGTGGGTGATGGGGGTGTGGGAAGTCTGCAGAAACCTCATCATTTTAATATAACCAATCCATTTCCGACAAAAGTGGTAGACTTCGTTGGAATTTTACCCCTTAATTTATCCTAAATTTGGAGAAGAACCTAAATCATAAGAGTTTAACACTTTATTGCTAAGAGTGTTGAATTACACGATACCTCCCGCACAATCAAATTGATTGTCTTTTTGTAGTCGTCGATTATCGATTCCAGTGACGAGATCACACCCTGTTTCTCCTGTTCATATCCCTGAAGGGAAAACACATTAAAAAGCCATGATATGAAGTTGAAGTAACTGGTCACCGAATCCTTGCTCCAGACGAAAAACCTTCGCATGCCCAGGTGCTGTTTCACGTCTCTGTAATGCTGTTCTGTACTCCATCGGTTTTTGTAATGTCTCCACATATTTATTGGCTTCATGTTGAGTTTGTTGTGATGAAGAACCGGAACGTTTCATCACCCTCATATTTTATCATCAGGACCTTGTGCCTTCCCCAGCCGATTAGGTTCAATATTTTAGCGGCGTATATGAACTCCTCTCCACCTAAATGGAAGTATTTGAGACCTATTTTGGCATTGGGATTACAGGGGATGAACTGTGTAAGATCATATAAAAACTTGTCTGCATGTTCGGCCGGAATACGAAAAACTCAAGCAAGAGATGCGTGATCTTGGGATAAGATACCTTGATGAGACTGGATGGCGCATCAACGGAGAGAATCACTGGCTATAAAAGTAAAGACCATGCGGTTCCGAAAAAAGTGCTGGACAAGAATCCAACAGGTATAATTGGAAGTGATTTTTGATCAGCTTATGAGAAACTCGGAGGAAAACAGCAGAAGTGCTGGGCGCACCTTTTGTGGAAGACCTCCAAACTTTCGAAGAAAAAGAATGCCGCAAAAGAAAACAAGCAATTTCACAAGAAGCTGAAACGGCTCTAGAGAGATGCGTCAAGATTCAATGAAGAGAAGCACAGCGAAGAAGAGAAACAAAGTGCACATGACAGATTCCTGCGGAGGCTGGACAGTATAGCAGCAGAACAATACGAAGACAAGAACTGTCAGCGACTCAGTAAGCGACTTCGGGAATACAGGGAGGATATGTTCTATTCGTCATTGTAGACGGTCTCGATCCCAACAGCAACGAAGCCGAGCGCGGAATACGATCAAATGTCGTAAAACGGAGGATATCAGGGGGTAATCGATCACCTAAGGGGGCGTTTGCACATGCAATAAACATGAGCATCATAGAGACCTGCAAACGCCAAGACCTGAACTTTTTTGAGTTCGGAAAAGAATATTTGCAGAATCAAATCACTTCAGGAAGTGGCGATGCACTTCCTAATTGTAAATAGGTACTAAAAAAGAAAGAAGAAGATAATCTTTACTGTTTCTTTATGTTATCGTTGATTGCCTTCAGTTCGTCGTAGATGTTGAACATCAATATGATTATCTCAAAATATACTCGCAGGAAAATGTTGTATATAACAAGAACGATCAACTCAACTATAAACAACAGTATAGCCACAACAATAGATATCATAAGACCCCTGCTATCGTCGGCAGCGAAACCCCCCATAACAGTCATCAAAGGCATGCCGAAGAGGGCAACCACACCAATAACATTCAAGATAATAAAAATCAAAATATATACTGTCTTCAGAATAGACGGAGTAACCATCGACCTGAAAGACAACCAAGTTTTTAGTCCACCAACCACATCCATTTAAAACACCTTTATTTAATATATATTCACACTCATTAATAAATCATGGCACTTCTCCACTTTTAGGGAGAACTATTTCGTAAAATCAATAGGTAGCTATGT
>CBFCYF010000079.1:0-8610 GCA_965602195.1 uncultured archaeon
ACTTTCCGGGGACCTCAGGGAGAGCGTTGATGTAATAATCATAAACGATCAGAAGACGGCTTTAATGCCTTCCTATAAGGGGGTGCAGGGTTATGTGGATGTTATAGATGTGGGGGCGGGCTCTGTCATCAACACTGTGCTGCTGTCAGGTACTCTTCAGGAGGATGTGGATGTCCTGGTGATGCTGGGGGAGAACACGGCTTTGATGCCCTCCAGTAAGTGGAGGCGGGGTTACCTGAATATCCTGGGCGGGGTTTCCTCAGGTCTTGCTCTTATGCCTGTTACCGCATCAGGGCAGGGTTATGTGGATGTTATTGATGTCAGCTCAGCTGCTGTTATTCTGGCGGTTAAATTGCCTGGAGACGTTTATGTGGGGGTTGATTCCCTTGCGTCTAAGCCGGTTCCTCTGACTCCTCATGTGGATGAGGATATGGTGGTTGAGGATGAATTAAGGGTTGATACTACAACCTCTACGACCACCACTACCACCCCCGGAATATACACAACCTCTACGTCCACGACAACAACTGTTGATGGATATACGTCCACTACGACGGAAGAGACAACCATACCTGATGGGACCTCAACCTTACTTGATGGGACTACGTCCACATCCACGTCATCAACTTCAACGACAAGCATTGCGCCGGTTATAACTCCCCGGTGCGGGGATGGTTATCTATCTCATCCGGGTGTTCCGGGGGGTGGTCATGAGGAATGTGATGATCCACCCTATCCGTGTCCCGGGGGCCTGGAGTGTGTGAACTGTAAGTGTGTTGGTTGCGGGGATGGCAGGCTGCAGCAGGGGGAGGGGTGTGATCCCTTCAATTGGATGAGTTACGTCGGCGATACCCCACTATGGGAGGGGCAGGAATATGGGTGTGATCCTCCAGCCTCCTGTGAGGACTGCGAGTGTGTTTTACCTGATAGGGATGGGGATGGTGTAACTGACGGGGAAGATAACTGTCCTGATGACTATAATCCACAGCAGGAGGATAGGGATGGAGACGATATCGGGGATGGGTGTGATGGTTGCCCTGATGATCCCTATAATGATGAGGATCATGATGGGGTCTGCGGCAATGAGGATAACTGCCCTGATGTACCTAATCCAACTCAATCGGATCTTGATGGGGACGGAATAGGGGATCAATGTGATCCAGAGCCTGTTGATTGTGATGCTTACTGTGGTTCTGCTGCCAATGGAGGTTATGTACCTCGGGGCTTTGACGTGGCAGACAGTCAGACCTGCCATGATCAGTATATGGTGGCAGAATGTGATAAACCAACTTGTTATCTTACATGCTGCTACAGCTATTTCTATAGGTGGAGCTGGAGTTGGACTGGTGGTTCACATAGCTTCTCGTGTTGCTGTGTGAAGGTCTTCAGATTTCATTGTTCGGATTGTCCGGGACAGAATCCACAGTGTCCTGATGGGTCATTGTGTGCTATTGAGGAATCATCTAAAGTTCATGGGGATGTGGAGGAGTGGTACCCCTAGGTTTCGATGGATATATTCATCTACATGTATTGGGATATTCATATATTTACATAAGGTAAAATACTGTATGATTATATGCATACCTCATTGACTGTTTAAGCATGCATATCTTTATACCCCTGAATTTGCCAATGAATTTATCGAAGATTATTTCGATAATCACAGAAAAAAATCAATATCGTTCCTATTTCTCGGTGTTTCATGATATTTTATCCATGAAATCCCTCAAAAATGACTCCCTGAGAGCCGTTTTTAAAGAAAAAATCTTAAGTTAATCCAGAAACTTTTTTTCTAGAGATATTTGGGGTATTCAGAGCGGGTCAACAAATTACGCTAAAATCATAGAGATGGCTAACAAAAAAACCATAAAAGTCCTGATGTTCGGCTGGGAGTTCCCTCCCTTCGCAAGCGGAGGACTGGGAACAGCATGCTACGGCCTGACCAAAGGCCTTAGCAGAAGCGGCAGAGTGCAGATTACCTTCGTCCTGCCCTCCCTCCCAGGCGACATCGATGAAAACCACATGAAGATCCTCACCGCAGACAACCTAGGTCTGGATAAATCCAAAATAAAATTCAGGACGGTTAACTCAGTGCTAAGACCCTACATCACATCCAAAACCTACTCTAAAAAGAAATTCGGCTTAGAGGGGATGCCAGACATAGATAATGAAATCTATGGGACAGGGCTCTTTGAAGAAGTCGAGAGATACGCACAGCAGGCAAAAGTAATAGCAGAGCAGGAAGATTTCGACGTAATACACTGCCACGACTGGCTCACCTACCCATGCGGCATAGAAGCAAAAAAAGTCTCAGAAAGAAAAGGGAAAAAAGTCCCCTTAATCGCCCACATACACGCCACAGAATTTGACAGAACCATCGGCCACCCCAACTCCTACGTATATGAAATCGAGAAGATGGGAATGAACTCAGCAGATTACATAATATCCGTAAGCAACTACACAAAAAACATTGTAGTTGAGCGTTACGGAATCAAACCAGAAAAAATTATGGTAGTCCACAACTCCATAGAACCACAAAAAAATCACCAGCCTATCAACTCCATGGTAAAAAAACACCACAAAATCGTTCTCTTCCTAGGCAGAATCACCATCCAGAAAGGACCGGATCATTTCCTATGGGTGGCTAAAAGAATACTGGAGCTGGACGACTCAATCAGGTTCGTGATGGTAGGCAACGGAGACATGTTCCCCCATATCATCGAGGAAGCCGCCAACCTCGGAATAGGAGATAAAGTACTATTTGCGGATTTCATGAGCGGAGATGATGTAGACAAAGCCTACCAGATGGCTGATGTTTATGTGATGCCCTCCATCTCAGAGCCATTTGGGATAACAGCGCTTGAAGCAATTGCTAACGGAACCCCCACAATCATCTCCAAGCAATCCGGTGTCTCTGAGGTAGTTAAAAACTGCCTGCTGGCTGATTTCTGGGATGTGGATGAGATGGCAAACAAGATCCTGGCTGTTCTAAGTTACACAGCCCTAAAGGAAACCCTTGTGGAAGAAGGTTTAGGGGAGGTAGGGGGATTCAGCTGGGACACATCAGCCCAGAAATGCATCGACGTATACGGAAAAGCTATCTCGGAGGTTCATAGGGGTATGAGTGACTAAAATGCCGTCCGTATGTTTCTACTTCCAAGTCCACCAACCCTACCGGTTAAGGAGGTATCATGTATTTGAGATAGGTAATAATAGAGATTACTTCGATCACGAGAAAAATCAGGCGATTATGCAGAAAGTAGCTAAGAAGTGTTATCTCCCGGCAAATAAACTGATCCTGGACTTAATCAACAAATACGACGGTAAATTCAAGGTCAGCTACAGCATAACCGGGGTCGCCCTGGATCAGTTTGAACAATACAGTCCTGAGGTCACAGACACATTCATCGACCTAGTTGAGACAGGTTGTGTTGAGCTACTGGATGAAACCTACTACCATTCCCTTGCCTTCCTATATTCCGAGGATGAATTCAGAGAACAGGTGAAATTACACCGCAGGAAAATGAAGGAGTTATTCAACTACAAACCCCGGATATTCAGGAACACAGAGTTAGTATACAATAACAGACTCGCATATCTCGCCGAGGAGATGGGATATGATGGTGTCCTTGCGGAGGGTGCCGATTACATCCTCGGATGGAGAAGCCCTAATTTTCTTTACAGGCCGAAAACCACAAAGAAAATAAAATTGCTCCTGAAGAACTACAGGTTATCAGATGATATCGCCTTCAGGTTCTCTGAGAGATCATGGGAGAGCTGGCCACTGTCTGCAGATAAATTCGCATCATGGATCAATGCCGCCAACGGAAATGGAAACGTGATCAACCTGTTTATGGATTATGAAACACTCGGCGAGCATCAATGGGAAGACACAGGAATATTCGAGTTCATAAGGCATCTCCCAGAGGAGATTCTAAAGCACCCGGATAATAACTTTATGACTCCCTCAGAGGTTGTTGACAGCTATGAGCCTATGGGTGATCTAGACATACACAATGTTGTCTCTTGGGCGGATATCGAGCGAGACCTAAGTGCGTGGCTCGGAAATAAAATGCAGCAAAGTGCAATAGAAAAACTATACGAGCTGGAGGAGGATGTGAAGAAAGGCGGAGATGAAAAAATATTGGAGAATTGGAGGAAAATGCAGATCACCGACCATTTCTATTACATGTGCACCAAGTGGTTTAATGACGGTGACGTTCACAAGTACTTTAACGCCTACGACAGGCCCCATGATTCATTTATAGCCTTTATGAACGTACTTTCAGATTTCAGAATGAGGCTGGAAAATAAGATGGTCAGTATACCAGCATAATAAATTAAAAATGGCAAAAAAACATGCTATAGGTAACGAAATGAGAGATATGAGGGTGATAAGTAAAATGGTGATGGAAAAAGCGGGTAAAATGGACGTAGGCAGGGTCTTGGGGGATGTACCTCAAGATATGTGCTTTTGGGTAAACAATGGACCGATACTATATAATCTTGGGGATCTGTCAGCTGCACTTAAGACAATGAACCTGAAGACCTTTAGACACCACGTAAACAAGGACAGAAACGACTTCGCTGTGTGGATCGATACCGCAGTTGGAGATAAGCTATTGGCTAGGAGTATGGGCAAGATAAAGACAAGAAAAACAACCCTAAAGAAGGTAAACGACAGGATAAGAAGCCTAAAGAAGCTTAAAAGATGAATAAGAGGAATGCAGATTGTTTATTTGAAATTAGCTGGGAAGTCTGCAATAAGGTCGGCGGAATATATGCCGTTATCCGGTCGAAGGCACATCAGTCAAAGAGGGCATACCGGAGCAATTACTATACCATCGGTCCATATTTTCATGAAAAAGCCGTGGCGGAGTTTCAGGAGAGAGTCCCACCGGACCGGTTTATGGGGATATTTGAGCGTTTAAAGCATGAGGGCATCCTCTGCAGATATGGTAAATGGCTTATAGAGGAGGAAGTTGACACAATTCTAATAGACTACCACGGCTATTGCCGCAAAAATAATGATATAAAAGCAAGGCTATGGGAGACCTATGGAATAGATTCACTTGGCACCAGTTTCTATGATTTCGATGAGCCAATTATATGGAGTACCGCCGTAGGAAGGTTTCTGGAGGAGATTTCAAAATCAAAGGCATTTAAGGATAAAAAGCTGGTGGCTCACTTCCATGAGTGGATGAGCTGTGGAGCCCTCCTTTACCTGAAGAGGAAAAATGTAAAGATGGGCACAGTATTCACCACCCACGCCACTATGTTAGGGAGAACCCTCGCCGGCAATGGAGCGGATCTGTATAAATACCTTGATAAGCTGGATCCTAAAAAAGAGGCATATAAATGGAAGCTGCACTCAAAACATCAGGTCGAGAGGGCGTCGGCGAAAGAAAGTGACGTCTTTACCACTGTAAGTGAAATTACCTCAATAGAAGCGGAAAAGATTTTAGGTAGGAAGACGGATCTACTGCTCTATAATGGCCTGAATATCGACCACTACCCCAACCTCGATGAGATCTCCATAAAGCACAAGCAGTACCGGGAAAAGATGCGAGACTTCCTGAGATATTACTTTTTCCCATACTACTCATTTAATGTAAACAAGTCCCTGGTGTACTTCATATCCGGAAGATATGAGTTCAGAAACAAGGGTGTTGATATCTTCATAGAGGCCCTCTCAAGATTGAATAAGAAGATGAAGAAAGAGGGTTCAAAGAAAACCATAGTGGCATTTTTCTGGATTCCCCGGGATGTGATAAGGATTAAACCAGAGCTCTCTCATGCCAGAGCGTACTTTGAGGATGTGGTGGAGTCAGTGGACAATGATCTTAGGGATATACGAAGGAATATAATCCATAACCTATCATGCCAGAGACGTCTCTCCCAGAGAAACCTATTCTCTGAGGAGTTTATAACAGAAACCAAAAAGAAGGTACTTAGGTTCGGTGGGAAGGAAGGAAACCCTCCACTCTGTACTCACGACCTGCCTGATGAGGATAATGATGCCCTACTTTCCCACTTCAAGAAACATGGTCTTCTGAACAGAAAGGAAGATAAGGTAAAAGTAATCTTCTACCCTATATACCTGACTGGTGCGGATAATCTCCTGGATCTAAACTACAATGAGTCTATTCTAGGTTCACATCTTGGCGTGTTCCCATCGTTTTATGAGCCATGGGGCTACACACCACTGGAAACTGCTGCCTTAGGAGTCGCCTCCATCACCACCGACCTGGGGGGCTTTGGCAGATATATATCCGGGAATCCCATATGGGAGAAGAAGGGGATATTCGTGGTTGATATGTTCAACAAATCCAGAAATAAGAAGATATCTAATCTATATGAAATCCTGCATAAATTCAGCAAACTATCCACAGAAGAAAGAATGGAGAACAAGGTCGAAGCTCATCATGTGGCATCTCTACTGGACTGGAATATCCTAATAACTAATTATATCAGGGCCCATAATCTTGCTGTTAAAAAGGCCTATTCCTGAGATGGAAATTCTCCACGAGTTTAATAATAAAAGAATAGCTGGAGAGGTAGATGATGCCGCCCTTATGTTAACAAACAAGAGGGGAGGTTACATATACCTGCCCAACAACATCGGCAGCAGATATGAGGGCATATTCTTTAATGTTAACAACTCACTTTATAAGGTGGTCGCCGATTTAAGCACAGGAAAGAAGATAAACAGACTAATCAACAGATTATATCACATTGAACGGGAACTGAAAGACAATAGGGAAACCTTTTTCATGCCATACTACCGCAACTGCCTTGTCTACACCCTGGACAGGAAGGAGTGGGTTAACATAAGCCTTGATGTCAGGGAATCCTACAGCGTTCCTGTGTGGGGGAGATTCTATGAGCTATCTGAATAAAAAAACAAGCTCATCATCAGATACACCCACAGAGACGAGGAAAAAAATAAGACGATTTTTGAGGGATATATTGTATTGATGGCAGAGCCCCTCACATATAAAAAAATTGAGGAATGGAGGGAAACCTACTATGAGAGAGACAGGAAGAGAGCAGCTCAACCGTTCAAACTCTCCGTCTACCACCTGGCGGCATTAAAGACTAAGAAGATGGTTCTATCATTTTCCCAGAATAAGAAATCCGCTGTGAGGGAATGTGAGTACGTATTTAAGAATCACCCTAAACTGGTGGAAAAACAGAGAAAGCATGTGGAGAGATTAATTGGATCCATAAAAATTAAGGAAAATGATGTAGATCTAGCATATACATGTTGCGTTAACTCCCTGGATCAACTAACAACCAACAGAGGCGTAATTGCTGGCTTGCCTTGGTTCTTCCAGTACTGGACAAGAGATGAACTGATATCACTGAGGAACTTGAAACTCAGCCTGAGGAGGAAGATACTTCTCAGGGATATAGGGCTTTTGATGGCAGATGGGAGACTGCCGAGCACGCTGCCGAATATCGGCAAAAATATTGATTCCGTAGGGTGGCTGTTTAAGAGAATATCACAGAACATCAACCATTTCAGCAAGAGCGAGCTGGCAGTTATCGGAGACAGGCTGGTGGAAAGCATCAAGGCACTGGAGGTGAACTATGTAAGAGACGGCTTACTCTATAATGACGCCAAGGAAACCTGGATGGACTCATCCTTTATGGATGCGGGCAGAATAGGTGCGAGAATAGAGATACAGGCTCTGCTGCTTCAAATGTACCTGCTTGCTCATTCACTGACAGGTGACGGGAAATACCTTAAGAAGGGAGAGAATCTCAGGAAGAAGGTAAGAGATAGATTCTGGAGCGGGGAAATCCTGGCCGACGGTTTAGGTGATTCCACAATAAGACCCAACGTCTTTCTCGCATACTACATCTACCCGAAGTTACTAAGCAGGCAGGAGTGGACAACCTGTTTCGAAAACTCACTGAAGAAACTCTGGCTTGGGTGGGGCGGGCTGAGCACCATCGATAAAGACAGTGAACTTTTCATGGGATACGATACAGGAGAAGACCCCCGAAGCTACCACCGCGGCGATTCATGGTACTTCATCAATAACCTCACAGCCATAGCACTCCACCGGGTGGATAAAAAGAAATTCAGGAAATACATCAAAAAAATCCTCAACGCATCCACAAAAGAAATTCTGTGGATGGGCATCGCAGGAGCACACGCAGAAATCAGTTCCGCAAACAAACAACAATCCAACGGCTGCGGATCCCAGGCATGGAGCAACGCCCTCTACATAGAACTCGTTGATGAACTCTACGGCACCCAACAACCCTTTCTTTAAAAAAGAAAGCGTAATTTGGGTGTCGAGTTCCTCCACCCAAATTTTTTAAGAGGGAGAAAATGACCTCTTAAAATGGCGGAAAGAAAAGGAAACTTGCTGCGCAAGTTTCATTTAAATAACTAAACCAGAAACTTCCTAGCGTCATCTGCTTGCTAACCTTCAACTCATCCTCTACTTGATGTATTGTAAAAAGTATCCAGTGCTACTGAGCGTTAGCGAATGTAGCACAATCTGTTAACTGGATTTCCAGTTACTTGTTGGATTCTACGCAATCTGTCAAATACTTGTATGAAAAATATACAACAACACGCACAAATACGAAGAT
>CBFCYF010000080.1:0-8406 GCA_965602195.1 uncultured archaeon
AAATCCAGTGCGCGAGCAGTGGGGTGGATAAATGCATATTCGAGATGAGGGAGGATGTGATTTAAATGAAGAGGCTTGAATCGGGTATACCTGGATTGGATAGAATGACTCAGGGAGGGTTTCCTTTTCCCTCTGTAGCTCTGATAGGTGGGGAGCCTGGGACAGGTAAAACAACACTGGCGTTGCAGAGTCTTTTCCATGGTGCAGAAAAAGGCGAGTTAGGTTTATATATAACTGCAGTCTCCGAGCCCACATGGGTCGTTCAGGAATTCCTCGGGGAATTCTCTTTTTATTCGCAGAAAATAATCGAAACAGAAAAACTCATTTTCGTCGATGTCAATGGTTCCGTATCTGAAGATCCACAGAAGGTCTTGGATCTACTCAAAAAAAATGTTGAGAAATATGAGCCAAAAAGAGTGGTCATAGATCCGATTACCGCAATAAGGAACGCATTAGGTGATGTGATTACATACCGGAGATTCCTGCATGATCTGATGATTTATCTAAAGACTCAGGGATGTATGACTCTTTTAACCACTGAATACTCCTACTCTGATGTTCCTAAATCCGTGGATGCTTATATGGTCGATGCATTAATTATACTGTCTTACCTGGAGATAGAGAACGCCAGAAATAAATACCTTGAGGTTCTGAAGATGAGGGGGACGAAGCATTTAACCGGAAGAAGATCATTGATCATCTCCGGGGAAGGGCTTAGAGTTCAACCAGAGCTCAGATGATTTATGTTTTTCCAGAATTCAGTTGTGTTTTTAATGATGTAATCTCAATCCGTATTATTGATTAAAATGTATCCGAGTGGACCAGCAGCGTATGATAGAGCAATTACTGTTTTTAGCCCGGATGGGAGGCTTTTTCAGGTTGAATATGCAAGGGAGGCAGTCAAGAGAGGGACAACCGCATGTGGGATCACATACGCCAATGGGGTTCTCCTCGCTGTAGATAAAAATATTAAATCTGCACTCATAATCCCTCAATCTATCGAGAAGATATTTAAGGTAGATGATCATATCGGCGTTGCCACCTCAGGTTTGGTTGCGGACGCAAGGAGGCTGGTCGATGAGGCGAGAGTAAAGGCTCAAAGAAGCAAGCTCGCCTATGATGAGCCTATAAGCGTATCTACTCTAACCAAGGATATATGTGATACTAAGCAGGTTTATACTCAATATGGGGGGGCAAGACCCTTTGGAATAGCTCTTTTAATAGCAGGTGTAAATGATACACCTTCTTTATTTGAAACAGATCCAAGCGGGGCATTTACTCAATACTCTGCCACCGCAATCGGTATGGGCAAAAGTGATGTGGAGAAATTATTTGAAGAAAAATACAGGGAAGGATTATCAAGGTCTGAGGCCCTAGGCTTGGCATTGGGGGGGCTCAATATAATCTCAGAAAAAAAGTTGGATGTAGAACAGATTGAAATAATAACCGTTGAATTTGAAGATAAATACAGAGCCGTGGATAAGCAAGAGATCATTCAAACACTGAAAAAACTGTAGGTTCTAATTTTCTACATTGCTGGGCCCTAGTTGATGCATTTGAATAAAAAGATGGTAAGCCTTGACGATGCAATAATTGCAAGATTGAAGACCCATGGGGAAACCTTTGAGATATGGGTCGACCCCGATCTGGCGCTGAGGTATAAAGAAGGGGAGGATATTGATCTTAAGGAGTTGTTGGCTATCGATAATGTATTCAAGGACGCTAAGGGTGGAGAGAAGGCATCGGAGAAGTTAATAAAAGATATCTTTGGAAGTGATGATATTGAAACTGTTGCAGATAGGATATTGAAGAAGGGAGAAATCCATCTCACTACAGAACAAAAAAGACAAATGCTGGAAGAAAAGAGGAAGGCGGTGGTAGCTCTCATCGCCAAGAATGCTATCAACCCCCAGACCAGAACACCCCATCCCCCTGCAAGGATTGAAAACGCCATGAACGAAGCCAAAGTCAACATAGAGCTTTATAAAAGCGCCCAAAGGCAGGTAGATGTTGTTTTGAAGGCTATAAGACCTATATTGCCCATATCATTTGAATCAATAAAGATGGCGATAAAGATTCCCTCCTCTTATGTTGGGGCTTCCCGTGCTTTATTGCATGGGTTTGGGAAGACAGAGAAGGAGGAGTGGGGAAGTGGAGGGGAGTTAATGATGCTTATGGTAATCCCCGCTGGATTGCAGGATGAACTCTACAATAAGTTGAATAATGCAACTCATGGAGAGGTGCAGATAAAGATATTACGTTAAATGTGATGAAAGATGTTACACGTCAAGGATAGGGATTTGGTGATGCCGGGGCATTTTATCGGTGATGGAATTAACCTATGTGAAAACTGTTTTAGGGAGGGCGACCAGGTATACTCCTCCGTCCAGGGAATGGTGAGGGTAGGCAAAAGCAAGGTAAGGGTAATCCCTTCTGCGGGAACATACATTCCCAGGGAAATGGATGTCATAGTAGGTGTCATAACTGAAGTAACAAGGGGGGGGTGGATCCTGGATATTAACTTCCCGTGCATCTGTAGGCTGGGAGCGGAAGAGGTTGCAGAGAATGCCTTATCTGGGGACTTGACCAAGTATTTTGATGTTGGGGATAATATAAGCGCCAAGATTTCCTCGGTAAATGAGGTATATTCCACCAGGATCATCAGACCCTGGAAGCTTGTGGGGGGGGTGATTATGGAGGTAAACCCAAAGAGGATTCCTAGGGTAGTGGGGAAAAAGAGATCCATGCTAGACATACTAAAGAAAAAGACAGGCTGCAGTATTGTGGTAGGGCAGAATGGGAGGGTATGGGTTAAGGGCGGGAACATAACGCTTGCTGTAGAAACCATAAGAATGATCGAGAGGAAGGCCCAGATGCGGGGGCTAACTGATCGAGTTTCTATGTTGCTGGATGAAAATCAAGATAAGAAGGTGATTAAGAATGGCAAAGAGTGAAATTAAGTTGATTCAGGATGGGAAGCGCCTAGATGGAAGAACATTTGATCAACTAAGGGAGATTAAGATGAGTGTCGGTGTGTTGGAGAGGGCTGTTGGCTCCTCATATGTTGAGTGGGGGGGTAATAAGGTCATGGTTGGGGTGTATGGTCCCAGGGAGCTGCATCCCAGGTATCTGAGGGATCCTACTAAGGCTTTTTTGAGGTGTACCTATAACCTGGCTCCTTTTTCCGTGGAGGATAGGGCAAGGCCAGGCCCCTCAAGGAGGTCTGTGGAGATATCGAAGGTTATCGCTGAGGCCTTAGGCTCTGTGGTACTACTCGAGGGATACCCTAACGCAGGAATAGATGTCTTTATAGAGATCCTCAGGGCAGATGCCGGAACACGGTGTGTTGGGTTAACAGCTGCTTCTTTAGCCTTGGCAGATGCGGGCATTCCCATGAAGGATTTGATCGCATCGTGTGCCTCGGGGAAGATTAATGGGGAGATCGTGGTGGATTTGATGAAGGACGAGGATCAATACGGGGAGTGTGATTTGCCTATGGCTATAATGCCCAGGAAGGGGGAGGTCACTCTGCTACAGATGGATGGTAAGCTAAGCAAGGATGAATTCAAAAAGGCATATAAATTAGCATTTGATGGGGCGATGAAGGTCTATGAGATGCAAAAAGAAACATTGTTGTCTGGCACAAATAGTGAGGTGAAATAAAGATGGATGTAACAGCGTATCTGAGAAGGGATCATATTACTAGCTTGGTGAATGAAGGAAATCGGATGGATGGAAGGCAATTCGACCAATATCGTGAGATATCCATAGAAAAGGGCTACGTAAGCGGGAAGCCCGCTGGCTCTGCTTATGTATCTCTGGGGGACACTAAGGTTTTGGTTGGGATAAGTATGGATGTGGGCCAACCATATCCTGACACGCCGGATGATGGTGTGATGACTACGTCGGTGGAATTAAGGCCCATAGCATCTCCTCTTTTTGAGTTAGGTCCGCCCAGAGAGGGTGCTACTGAGATTGCGAGGGTGGTAGATAGAGGAATCAGGGAGTCAGGTGCAATAGATACAAAAAAGCTTGTTATTAATGACGAAAAAGTATGGGTTGTTTTCATAGATATCCATGTGCTGGATGATGGAGGTAATCTCATTGATGCAGCAGGTATGGCAGCTATTTCAGCCCTATTAGATGCACAGATCCCTAAATACGAGGATGATACATTAATCAGAGGTGAATGGAACGGTAAATTGCCGGTAACCTGTGAACCAGTTCCGTGTACTGTTGCTAAGGTAGGCAGTTCACTTCTTCTGGATCCAGATCTGGATGAGGAGTATGCGATGGACTGTAGACTCACAGTAACAACCACAGATACCATAAATGCCATGCAGAAGGGTGGTGGAAGGGGCAGCTTTACCGAAAAAGATGTGGATAGTGTGGTGGATCTGGCATTCAGCAAAAACAAGGAGATCAGGGAACAGATTAAGGCCTAATATCAAACTCTGGTCTTAATCTATTTTCTTTGTATGCCTCCATTATCTTCACCTCAATTTCTTTATTTTTTTTTGAATAGAAGAGATGTGATCTGCAACTGCAGTCGCTTGAGCCGAATTTTGCTGTTGATGATAAGTTTTTGGATAGTTCTCTTGCGATATTACATTCATTGCGGCTCTTGGACTGTGCATAAATTATTTTTCTGATCTCTGCTTTCTCTAGGAGGTAGTCGATATGCCAGAATTTCTTCTTGTCTTTACTAAGATGTCTCCTTACTCTGGATTCAATACTATTGAGGGCTGAGCCCACATATGCGTAATAGCCTTTACTGAACTTGATTTTCCCCAACTGCCCTACCTCTATCTCAGAATCCCCGGGCATCTCAATCAGCAGAGTGTATGATCCTTTCATCCTCTGTATCGGCTCCCATCACCCCCAGTGAGTGGTGGATGGCGTTGATGATGAGTGTTCTGGCTCCTCGGATGGATTTTACGTTCCTCAACCTCAGGTCTTTTGAAAAATAATCGGATTTCAGGGCATATCTCAGGAAGAAGGCGAGATTGGATGGCACCCCCCCAAGAAGTATGGTATTCTCAGGCGGGTTTTTCCCTATGAAGAGATTCACTGCTCCATATGATTTCAGGGTCATGAGCTGGATATTCATAGGGGAATTTTCTTTAATGGCCGTATTCTTCATTTTTTTAAGATAGTTCTCTGTGATCTGTGGCATGAATTCATCCGGTTCATACCTGTATTTCACACCCTCTATTATGTCCATCAATTGCAAGACAGTAGTAGCAGAATCTTTTGTTTGTGAATAATCCATATGCTCCTTCATCTCTTCCATGTACTGTTTGGCCTCTTCTACAGTATTAATCTTCTTCCCCGATAGAATCTTCACCAGCGGAAGGGGCCTGGGTTTTACATAAACAGTGTCTGATTCCTCAGCCAGCCTTATCTTGGTTCTGGTCAGACTGAATATTTTTTTTATTCCTTTTACTACGAATTTATCCATCATAAATTTATATGATGTTAACAAATATAATAACAGGATATGGGGGATAACCTTCAGAAAGGTTAATCATCGCCCTCCTATACGATGAAAAATTATTTTATTCTTTTGGTGGTCATCCTCATGGCTGCTGTTGTGTTTGCAGATGAGGGAGGTTATGCTGAGTTTGTCGAAGAACCCTGCTCTACAATGATAGTTGCTATTGGTATCTTATTTATCTCTATGATCGTTACTGTATCCCTATCATTAATGTATCTGTATTTCACCGCGGTATCTGTGCATAATAATATGATTAAAAAGGGGGGCAGATAGAGCCTGTAGATTTGCCTATACGATGAAAAATTATCTTATTCTTTTGGTGGTCATCCTCATGGCTGCTGTTGTGTTTGCAGATGGAGATGATTATAGTATACTTGTTGAAGAGCCTTACTCAACACTGATAATTGTTGTTGTTATATTCATTATCCTCACGATTATTGCTGTAGCAGTGCTCCTTCTGTACTTGTATATCATCGCAGTGTATGTGCACAATAACATAATCGGAAAGCAGCAGATAGAACCAGTAGATTATGAGATGGAGATAGTCCAACTACAAAACAGAAAGAGAGAGCTTGAGGAGATGATCAAGATAGCCACTCATAAGTTTCATAGGAGGAAATTAGATGATCAGAGTTTCAGGGAGATCGTGAGAGACCAGCAAGGGAAGTTAATAGAGATTGAGGCCAAGATAAATGACATTGGGGAGAGGATGAGCAAGCTGGAAAAGATCAGAAAAGAGCAGTGATCCATAAAAAACATGATTATTTTTCGCTGAACATCACCGCCTCTGTTTTCTCCTCCTTATGAAGGAATTTCTTGGCTAACGGTGGTGTCACCACTGTTGTTACGGTTGCCAGTAAAACAAAGGATGAGAAAACCGCTGTATCTATCATCTTGCTTTCATAAGCCACGTTTGCAGCTGCCAGACCAACAGCTAATCTCGTGATCATGGCAAATGAGGTGCCTAATATCTCCCGTTTATCTAATCCTATCAACAGACCCCCGATAAAAGCCCCCAGGAATTTACCTATCACAGCTATCACCACAAGGAGGATGCAGAAGGTTAAGGCTCCTTCAATACGCATAAAGGCCCCAAGATCTGTTTTAGCCCCTACAGTGAAGAAGAATATGGGGATGAAAAAGCCGTATCCTATGGCATTCAATTTCTCTATGAACCATCCTGTTCTCAGTGTTTCGGAGAATGCTAGACCCGCTATGAATGCCCCTACCATAGCGTGGAGCCCTATTTCCTCTGAGACAACGGAGATGGTGAGGAGTACCAGAATCAGGAATCTGGTTTCTGCCTCAATCGATACCAGAATTTTAGGTCTATTGAGGAAACTATTTCCAAATTTTAGGGGTTAGATACAGAACTATGTCTATCCACTTTTTTTTGTTTCAATATAATTATAGGTAGTTCAATAACAAACAAAGGTACTTCTCCACTTTTAGGGAGAAATATTTCATAGAATTAATAGATAGCTAAGTGTCTAAGTATTATCTATTTAATCTTGAAGAATAATAATATTAACAGGGAAAAACAACAAGGCGGTGGGGTTCCTACCCTAATTGCGACCGAAGGTCGTAATTTTTTTGAAATTCCAGAGGAATTTCAATATCCTGCAATATGAAACCCAGAGGGTTTCTCATAAATGAGAAATCCTCGATTTCACATTTTGTTTTAATATCCGGGGATAAAGGGAGGGTGTGGGAGGCCTCAGAAACATCATCGCTTTAAAATAATGTGATTTTTTCCTGGCGAGAATAACATACATCACCAAAGTTTTATCCCTTGATTTATCCTAAATTTGGAGAAGAACCAGGATAAATAACACCATATGAACATAAAAAAATGTTGATTGAAAACCTGATGATCTTTATCTTTGCATTTATTGTTCTGATAATTGCTGCAGAACTACTGGTCAAGTCGTTGACGAAGATAGCATCCCATCTGGATATGGCAGAGTTTGTGATAGGGTTCATTATCGTTGCCGTTGGAACATCCATCCCGGAATTTTTTGTCGGAGTAACATCAGCCCTTGACGGCAATCCTAAGCTTGCGCTGGGTAATGTGATAGGTGCGAATATCCTGGATCTGACTCTGGTGATAGGGATAATAACACTCCTCAAAAGAGGTATAACAATAGAGACTAAGGCAGTGGAAAGAGATACATTATATATGTTCGCCGTGATGTCTCTTCCTTTGATTCTGATGTTGGACAGGGATATATCACGGCTGGATGGATTTATCCTGATAGCTGTTTTTATCTTATATGTCTTAAAGATTCTCAGTCAGAAAAAGAGATTCAGGGAGAGATTGAAGGAGACAACCCACAAGGTATTTATCAATAACATCATCCTTGCAGTTTTCAGCATAATACTGCTCATGATAAGCGCCCATTTCGTTATTGACTACAGCAGACTCCTGGCAATCGACTTTGGCATCTCAGAGATCCTGATCGGTTTATTTGTTTTATCGCTTGGTACCACCATACCTGAGTTAACCTTTGAAAGCAAGGCGATTCTAATGAAGCATAGATACATGGCATTAGGTGATCTGATAGGCAGTGTCGTCGTAAATTCAACCCTGGTGTTGGGGGTTACTGCTATCATCTGTCCCATACAGATCAATACGGATCTGGAGTTTCTTATGTTAGTAACGGCTGCATTCTTTATGCTTACCGTGGCGTTTTTGTTTATGACCCTTGTGGAGTACGAGAGGCATATCCTGTGGCAGGAGGCAATAGCGTTAATATTCCTATACATCCTGTTCATCCTGGTGGAAATCACTATCCTATCCCTTAGTGATGAGGGGATTCTTAATCTGGTAGGGTAGGGCACATAGAGATACCTTGGCCTGGGGTGGTTGACTTGCATAAATCAGATAAAAATATGGTGACTGGAAGCAT
>CBFCYF010000081.1:0-8402 GCA_965602195.1 uncultured archaeon
CCCCTTTATTCGCTTGAGATATACTCCTGCCAAAACCAGTATTATGAAAACGGCTGCAAGAAACAGATATCCATAATCCTCTGCAGGTGATCCCTGACTTGTCTGGTAATCAACCTCGAAATAAAAATCCGTCTTTTGCGGATATAAACTAAGCGGACTCGAAAGATCCGGAGGGTGTCTAGCTACATCCATAGGTCTTAATTCAGAGACCACAGAACCATGAGGAAAATCTATTACTATCTCGGTCAGAGTAGGGTTGGCGGGGGTTGAAAATTTTAATGTCCATATACTCCCATTCTTACTTGTTATGTGTTGTGTTGTGTATCCTATCTGGATTTTTTCATCTGATTCGGGGAAATGAGATCGGGGGCTGAATGTAATAACCTTACCTTCCTCACTTATGGTGTATGTATAGCTCAGATCACCTGCCGAATCAAAAATCCTCAGATCACGTGCATCAGATGGGACGAATAAATCTACAGTGGGTTTATCTACAACAATCTTTTTTTCGACATCCACAAACCCTGTTTCATCTACCCCCATATGGATATAATCTATTCGGTATACCCCTGACTCCATTGACCTGTTGACTTGCGCCGTTACAGGGCTTAATAGCAACAAGCACAGCACACACAAAAAATATTGGATTCTGGGTTTCATATTCTTTTGCTAGAGCCTTGAACGATTTTTTGGTAAAATGCCCTTCTCTCATCATCTTTTAACAGGGCGGTGATGTGCGATGAAAAAGACTGGGAGATCTCCGATATGTCCGCTAAAAGAGACAACATCTCATCCATTTTCAATGTGACCTTATCCGGTTCTATTATCTCAACGGCCGAGGGACCGTATTTCATTGACACCGTTGCCAGAGACCTGAAATCCCTTGTTATTAATTTAATCTCAGCCACCCCGGAGAAGAACTCCCTGTCTTTATCCTTCAGGATATCATATAGCTTCACGTATATCAAATCAACATCCTTTTCCTTGGAGAGACTATCAAAGATGGTCCTATCTAAGGCACGTTCTGCGGCATCTCTGTCGTTACCCTGGACCTCCAGAAATATCCTGGCTAAAACTGCACCACCCCTCAGACGCTTATCTACATCAATATCGCTATCAAAGGTTTTCTCCAGGATCGGTTTATCTGCCATCTTAAACTATTAATACTCAAAAGATATTATGTTTTTGAAATAAAAGTATATAATAGATTTACGTTAAGGATATGGAATCAAACAATAATTGTTCCGTCTGTGGTAGGAAAGGGGAAATCAGGATAAGGTACTGCCGGGAATTCCTGTGTAGGTCCTGCTTCGTTAAGCTTTTTGAGAAGAGGGTGAGGAAGACCATCAGATTAAATAAGCTGTTGAAATTCGACGATAAGATTGGTGTGGCATTATCCGGAGGAAAAGACTCTACTGCCGTATTGTATGTCCTAAACAAATTCTGTCGGAAAATGCCTAAATCGAGGATAACTGCCATAACCATAGATCAGGGAATAAGGGGGTATCAGAAAAAGTGCATTAATTCGGCAATAAACACATGCAATGACCTTGGAATAGAACATCACATATACTCCTTTAAGGAGGAATTTAACACAACATTGGATGAGATAATGGAAAAGAGTAGAAAGTTAGGGGATACTGCCCCCCCATGCAGCTACTGTGGTGTTCTGAGAAGGAAATTACTCAACAGAAAAGCAAAGGAGCTACAGCTTAACAAGATCGCTACAGGTCACAACCTAGACGATGAAGTCCAGTCATCGCTGATGAACGACATCAGAGGGGATCTGAATAGAATCTCAAGAACAGGTGCGTTGGTGGGGATAATCAAAGACAGGAACTTCATTCCAAGGATAAAGCCTCTGAGGGAATGCCCGGAAGAGGAGGTTCTGAGATATGCAGAAATTAATAGACTGAAATTCAGGCAAGAGGACTGTCCCCACTCCACTGAGGCATTCAGGGGGACTATGAGGGAGATCGTGGATGTGATTGAGAGAAAACACCCTGGAAGCAGATTCCAGATCCTGAAATCCACAGATAACCTGGCAGGTATCCTAAAGGAATCTGCAAGGATAGGGGAAATTAAGAGATGCAAAAAATGCGGTGAATTAACATCAAAAAACATATGTAGGGCATGCGAGATGATGGAGAAACTCGGCATCCGCCCCATCAACTGAACTCAATCAGCTTTTTTTGTTGAAGTATCTCACTTCTCTTTATATATTCTTTGATGGGGATCCCCAGCCTTGAGTTTATATCTGCAAGTGCCTCCTGTGAAGTGCTGAATTTCCGCGGTCTTTTCTCTAGGGCTCTTCTGACATTCTCCCTCACCTCCCACACGCCAACCGGAATCACATAGCCCTCGGATATCTCCCTGAAGATCACTGCTCTTGCCTGTTTTCTCATCATATATAGTTTCTCCACAACCGCAATTCTTCCGGCATAGTACCCGCCTCCTTCTTTCATGGCGTAGGTGGTTCTGCCCTTAAAGCCCTCATATTCCTCCTGGATGACTGGCTCCTCATAAGCCTGGGTCCATAATGTTTTCGGAGCCCACGCCTCAAACTGCTCGAACTCCCATCCCCCGGGCATCATCAGGATTTCAAAGTGATTCTCAAGGTATGTGTTTTCATAGACAAGATATTCATTGATCTGGGGAAAATTCCTTACCTCTTCCATAAGTTTCTTTGCGATTATGTCATCTATTGCTGTAATCGACCACCTTGTCGGAACCATTTTTTTGTTTTCCCTGAGCCCGATGGCTCCTGAGGAAAGCACTGTTGTCAGATAGTAGACGTCAAATTTATTCTTGTATAATTTAAGTGCCGCATCCACTGCTTTGATTTCATCTGAAACCACCGCATCCACCTTCCTTGGGATCCTGGGGTTTTCTGTTATATGAAATTTTTTTATGGTTCCTGTTGGGCCCATAGGCTGGCTTATCGGCGAGAAATTCATCCCGTAGCTTGGTTTCTTGTTGAATTCTATTTCTATGTCCGTGGGTTTCACGGCTAACGCCAATTCCTGTGTTTTATCGATGAATCCTGTTTTTTCCTTCACTCCCTGCTTTCTCTTGGATCTGACAAGGAGAGATCTCATCCGGATGATATCATCGAAGCCGTATCCATACCACCTTGATGGATCATCCAGCAGGGAGGCGTTATCTGGGTCAAGGCATATCATGGGGCCGACGAAGACCTGAGGGTATCCCTGGTGTCCGACAAAGACTGAGGGGGATGGACCGAATAGATCCTTAGACAGTTTTTCCTGGATCGGCATCTGGATCCTTATTTTCTGTAGCAGGGGGCATTGGGAAACACCGCAGAGGTTCCTACCTCCTTTACATATAAGACATAGTTCTTTAGACAGTGGCCGCATCTTATTCATTACCCTTTTTCCTGTGAGACCTGATCCAGAGTAAATTACATTAACTTAAAAAAAGTTAACCTTTTGGTTAATTTAATATATAGTCACTTTAACTTATCCATCAACTCCTCCTTCGACGGGGCTTCCCCCAGAAAGGCGAGTTCCCCGTCAACAACCAGTGCGGGAGTGGATGCGACCTGATACTGCAGGGCCTCGATGGTGAAATCCTGGCCTCCTATAACCGCTGGCGTTTCCTTGATATTCTCGATGGAATCCGCAATATAAAACTCCTCCCCCTCAATCTCAACCCTCGTCCCAGGGGTTACTTTACCTCCGTCAATCAATTTCTCCACAAAATCCTTCCCCTCCTTAAGCCCCAACTCCTGTGCGGTTTCCCTCACAAGCCTCCTGAATTTAGGGCAGTTAGGGCATTTGGTTGCAGTATAGAGTATCAGTTTCATTTTAAACATATCCTCTTAAAAATCAAGGTCACTATCCCACCCATTCACCCCTGAGCCGTTAATCCTTTTCTTGGCCTTCTTTGGCAGATTCTCTTTTGTCCCTGAAATGCCGTATCTCCTCCTGTCCTTCAATTCCTCCAGCTTTCCTTTATTCCAGCCGTTGATGTTCTGGTAGTATCCTGTGATCCGTGACCACCAGTCCATCTCGCTTCTGCCGCAGCTGGGGCATTTATCAACCAGGCCCCCGACGGTAAAGCTGCAGTTCCTGCACACAGAAAGATCCTTTGTGAAGGCAAAATACTGTATCGCTGTTTTCGTGGCGATTTTTTTTGTCAGCTCATAGATTCCTTCAGTGGAGGGATTACTTTCTCCCAGAAAAACGTGACTCATAGCACCCCCGTCCGTTAAGGGATGGAATGCCCCCTCAATCGTAAGTCTCTTCCATAGGGGGATGTCTGCGGATGGATTTACATGGAAGGAGTTTGTGTAATACGCAGAATCCGCGGGGCCGTTTACCACTGCTTTTCCGTCGTAATTCCTGAGATCGATCTGCGCAAGACGGTAGGCGCAGCTTTCAGCCGGGGTTCTGGCTAATGCAAAAGTTAATCCAGTTCCCTCTCTAAATTCCGCAACGGTGTCCTTCATTGCTTTCATTACTCTGAGAGCAAATCTCCATGCGTGATCTGATTCATGCAGTTCATCTCCTGTATGTGCCTTCACAAGCTCGTTCATGCCAACTATGCCGATGATGTAGCTCTGTTTATCTGGCTTCAGATACCTTTCCGTGTCATTGACGACTTGGTTCATGAACGGCAGTAGATTGCTCCTCAGATTTTTATGGACGACTTCCCTCTTCAGTAGATGGACATTTTTTGCTTTCTCCATCCTCTCTCTTAATAATTCAAACAACTTATCGTCACTGCCATTAGCATCGTAGGCAAGTTGAGGTAGGTTTATTGTAACAACCTGCAGGCCTCCCCCCCTCATCGTACCGTTTTTCACATCCTCCTCTGTTGTTGCATCGTCCAACGGCATAAGGAAGGAGCAACATTGATAGCAAGCGAATTCTGGCATGTATGGCTGGTTTATGATATAATAGGGTGTCCCGAATTTCGCCGCCAGTTCAGAGACCTTAATCAACTCCTCCTGATTTCTCCCCTTCTTGATATCCTTAGGGTGTATCTGGACCTCCATTTTTGGGAAATTAAACATCTTTCCGATGTAATCCCCCTCGAGATAGACATCAAGCAGTGCATTAAATAGTGTTTTTATCTCATCCTCATAATCCCCGTAGGTTATTGAGTCTTTTACGATGCCTCCCGGAAGAACCGCGGGAATATCCCTGAATTGCTTTGAAACTGACATATCGCAGTCTATTGAACTGAAAACCACCTGCCCTCCTCTTGCCACATACATCTGGCTTAGTTCATAGATGAACATCTGAGCTAACTGCTTCACTTTATCGTAGTCCATACCGCGGATATATGGTGCCAGAAACGTGTTAAAATAGCTGAATCCCTGTCCTCCGGCACAGTTTGTTTGTGCTGCGGCCAGAACCTTTGTGGCATGCAGGAATGCAACCTCAGCGCGCTTTGCTGGTCCTGCTACGGCGGTATGGGTTCCCACCCCGTCAGCTTTGAATCCGTTCTTCAGGAAGAACCGGATATCGTGTGAGAAGCAGAATGGGCGGATGAAGTAATCCAGGTCGTGGATATGCATCTCCCCGCGCATATGGGAATCTGCCAGATCTACTGGTAATATATTTATGAGAGCATATTCTCTGGAGATCTGGTCTGCCATCAGTTTATGGATTGTCTCCGGGTTGTATTGTAGATTCGCGTTTTCTTTGGAGGGTTTCTCGATTAAATTTTTTACGTCATAGACGGGCATTCCCAGCCTGGTGTAGCGGGCCCTTGCAGATTCCATGCCTTTCTCCAGTAATTTAGCGTTAACCATCTCCCTTATCAGGGGGGCTGTAACGTAGTCGAGTTTCAGTCTCTCCAGTTCCTTTTCCACAGCCAATGAAACCTCGGACGCTATATCCTCATCTATCTGGGTTTCCTCAATCAGGGATTCTACGATCCTTTTCCTGTTGAATTTCGCTAGTACTGTCTGGGATGTCCTTACCCTCAACTCTGATCTGTATTTGTATTGGTCGGCGAGAGCAGGGTTTATTTCCTTCAGTTTGTTGTATACCATAGAGCCCATTTCTTTCGTGGATATGCCATCATAGGCATTCTCTGCAACAAAGGAAGCTACTTTGGATGCCACAATAGACGGTGCCCCGGCGTGCATACAGCTGGAGATAATCTGGTCTGGATCAAATTTCTCTGTGGAACCATCTCCTCTTTTTACCCTCATACCTGTTTTTTCGTTTAGTATAGTTGCTTCAGATAACATTTTAATCTATTTTTAAGATGATCGTAATTCGTAGTTCTTCATATCTATTGTGATCTTTTTACCGTTGAGCAGGGCGTCTGTGACTTTTCTTCTTGCGGATTTCAGGTCTTTCCAGAGGGTTTTCCTGGAGATTCCCATCTCTTTTGCAGCCTCCTCCTGTTTGAGACCTACTAGGTCAACAAGATGCATGGCCTCCAGTTCCCCAACCACTATGCTGATGCTGTCTGTGCCGGTCAGGGGGATGCCATATGGGCTAAATGATATGGAGCGAGGCAATTTACTGATTCTCCTTTTACGTCTTTTATTCGATCTCATGTAATAATTATTTAAGTCATTCTAGTATATAAATGACTCATATGTTACTCAATTGTGTAGCATGTGGCTACTCATATGAGTAGTTGTCTCTATTAATCATTGGAAATCACCATTCCCTAACATGTTAGAACTACTGCTTTTGGCTCTCCTGGGCTGTCTATTGGGAGTAATTACCGGACTGACCCCCGGACTACACGTTAATACCATCGCAATAATAGGTCTCTGCCTTTTCCCATCCCTATCCATTTCACCTCTAGAATTTGCCGTAGTGATGGTCTCCATGGCGATTACCCACACCTTCCTTGATTTCATCCCGGCTATCTTCCTTGGGGTACCCGGGGAAGAAACCGCCCTCTCAGTGCTCCCAACCCACCAACTACTTCTGCAGGGAAAAGCGTTGGAGGCAGTGCAACTGACGGCCATAGGAAGCCTCCTCGGCCTGGGGTTTTCTCTCATCCTGCTGCTGCCCGCACTCTTTGTGATACCCATAGCATACCAGTCCCTGAGACCCTTCATAGTGTATATCCTGCTGATAGCAGTTCTTTTATTGATAATAAGGGAGAAAGAGAAGAGAAGGATATTCCTCTCTACTATGGTATTTTTCATGTCAGGATGGCTGGGAATTATGATGTTCGAGCAGAAACTGCTGTCTACAACACAGGTTCTTTTCCCTGTATTTGTGGGATTATTCGGCTTAAGTAATATCCTTTTTTCCCTGAAGTCGGAAACAATAAAGATACCGCAGGATGAGTTTATCAGGGTGAAAATAGATAGGAAGACGGTGTCTTCAGGTATTCTGGGCTCGCTTGGGGGAATCCTGGTCGGGATTCTGCCCGCCATGAGCCCATCCCAGGTCGGGGTTCTGATGTATGAGATATTCGGAACGAACATAAGGAGCTTCATCATATCCATAAGCGCGATTAATACGTCGGATGCAATTTATTCCTTTGTCTCCCTCTACACAATAAAAAATCCGAGAAGCGGGGTTGCCACAATAGTCGGGAAGGTCCTTGAGATAGATTTTAATGCGCTTCTGTTCATAGTCGGGACAATGGCTTTCATAGCGTTGTTTGCCACCATCCTCCATATAAAAATAGGGGGATGGGTCATGAAACTTGTGGGGAAAGTTAATTACAGGCTCCTGTCGGTGGCGTCCCTCCTTTTGGTTTTAATCCTAGTATATCTGATAACCGGATTCTTCGGGATTCTTGTGACTCTCCTTGCAACCTCCATAGGATTGCTGCCGATATTTGCGGGAATATCGAGAACTCACTGTATGGGCGTCTTGCTGGTGCCGACGATCCTCTATTTTTTTGGATTTTAAGCAACATTAATCTCTTTTAGGCACCTCAAGTATCCTATAAATCACTTCTCTCCTTTTCAGATTAAGATAGACATGCAGACGTCCACGATCCATTTTTTTGATGATCAAACCCTCTCGCATAAGCTTCTTACATTCTTTCTTCAAGTCTTTTCGCACATGACTTGGAAAGCCCTTCACCAAGTCGTCAATGTCTGTGTGATTCTTGCCCCACGAGTTTAAGCCAAACAATTTATCCAGTATGGCTAACTGGAGTCTGTTTACCTCCATTTTTGAATAGCAATTATATAAACTTCAACTTTGATACTTATATAGTTAAACTTGTAATATATAAAGATCATATCAGAGCAAGATGACCGAACCATTCATCGAAACGTTTGGAGATACCCCAAGGATAAGGATATTAAACTTCCTTTTATGTGAGGGGAGATACTTTGATTACTCCCTAACGGATATAACGAAGAATTCCAATGTCTCATGGCACACCCTCCAGAAGATATTCCCCCAACTTCTCAGGTTAGGGATAGCCAAAAAAACCAG
>CBFCYF010000082.1:0-8389 GCA_965602195.1 uncultured archaeon
CATCAGCTGAGGGGACTCCTTCACCGGTAATAGCATCTATTAATCTGATACATATCTTGAGATCAGAACCCGGAAGCAGGTTGTATCTTCCCGGTATTACTTCCTCTATCAGTATCTTTGTTGCATCCCTCATTGATACATCAAGATCTAGGTTAAAATACGGTTTACTCTCAGAATGTGGTGGGAACAGAGAGAATGTCTGATTTCCTGTGTCATTTCTGAAATGGATGAATATCGTTAGGGAAGAATTCTCAAAATCCTCCCTGGTTAAGGGTTTTGGGAATGATAATGCCGTAAAGTCTAGTATGTATGAATTCTTTTTACTTACACCATCACGGTAGGGGGCTTCTCTGTGTACACCGCTGCCTGCCAGATAGAAGGATGCTATAAATGCTTTTTGCTCATCGGTCTCCGCATCATTCAGATGCATAGTCGAATAGAAGACCCTCCCGTTCCCATAAGGAAACGTCACTACCATCGGTTTATTATTCCCACCTGATGTATAGTCGCCTCTAGCCAATACATCCGTATCTGAGTCGTCTATACTGGTTATCACAGCTGTTGAAAGCCCTATATACCAATTAGGGATGCCCTCATATGGAGTTTGAAAAAATTCCCTAAGATCAACTGGAAGATCATAGAAGCCATTAGCACTTCCCTCCCAAAGATTTACTGTTCCTGATGCAGTTTTCTCTGTGCTGAAGTATCCCGGGAATATTACGTTAAGGGGGTCGTAACCCCAGTCACTCGCTACATACACCCCACATTCACCCAAAACGAATCCCTGAATTTCCTCCTTGGTTATGCTTTCGTCCAGCGGGCCCTCAGCACAACCGAATATCAGCACATTTGCTGTATAGAAACAATCTTCGGGATATTTCGCCCAATCGGAATATGGAACACCCATCTTGTCGAATATCAGGCTTGGTTTATCATATTCCCCATCCTCTATGCATATCTTTAATGGAAATAGTGGCTTAGCCTTTGCAGTTACATCAGAGCCGATTTCAGAGTAATCCACTCCATTAAATTGTGGGAATTTGTTGATAACCTCCCCCACTATCTCAGTTTCATTACCCTCCTCTGCAACTACGATATATGGTCCTGCATTATACTGGACACCTAAGAGGTTTATTGGACCTATGATTCTTCCGACGGTAACATTATTTTCGGGGTCTAAACCACACCTTGCGGGATTCTCTGCACAATAGGCTATATGCCAGGCTAAACCATGGACTAACAATGGTTCACTCTGGGAATCGCCCGCCAAGGCATCTGCCGGATCGGTAGGTAAAAGAACCGCTGAAGAGGATATACCCCAATTACTGCCTGTTGATTGTGTACAGTCTATCGTAATATTTGTGTCATTCTGATCTCCTGGGAGACCATGCCTAACGTTCCCGGATAATCCCCCAACCGGAGGAACTGGCCTTTCCTTCCTTTCCTTTCCCATCACCTTCAGCTCATCAGTCTCCTGAGTATAGTGGTGGACAAAATCATAGTAGTAGGATTCCTCCTCATGGTATGTTCTCTGGGAGGTTATCTGGCTCTTATAGCTCTGAGCCAATACCGGGCAGATGCAATCATCCCTCTTATAGAATGATGGAGGGTCGGTGGAATAATTTATACATGTCACATCCGTCAGATCGTAGGCCGGACAGAAACACCCTGGAGGACATATCTCCCCGCCCTGTTCTGGATAAGGAAATTCATAATCAACCGGGGTGGGAATTCTTTCTTCATAGCCATAAGAGGAGTTAAGGACATAGATCATGCTTCCAGGAAGATAACCATAGGAGGTCGGATGTCCGGTATATGGGTAGGCATACTCCCACTGGCCGTGGAGGAATTCCTTCCTGAATAATTCATGCTTTACCGGATACAAGAGAGAGGTATATACGAGACTTAGATTGCCTACACTCAGGGTGAATTCATTCAGTATATCTGGTTCAACAGTGATATTCAACTGACCCCTGTGAGTTATAAACTCATCCACCAGGTTATCGATATTTCCTGTTACAGTAACATTTATTTTACCGAATTTATACACTATCGGAATCCCCTTCCCCGGGCAGTCAAGGGTTAAATCCCACGCCATACTCCCAGAGACATCGTTGACCAGAACCACAGAGCCATTGAGGGAATTCGCCAGTTCTTCATAGATGCAATCCAGGGGACAATCACAGTCTACTACGTGACACTCTCCGCCTCCGGCATCTGCGATATCCTCCATGACATCAACCAGTGCGTCGTCTCCCAGAGCTACCGTGTGGACGGTAATCCCACTGGCTTTTGCCGATCCTGCCTCTGAGATTGCCTGGGATCTGGCAGTTGACAATGAACATTCCATGCCACTTAGGGTACAGCAATTCGGATCGCCATCAGACAGGAGGACTATATATTTATCGCCCGAAACCCCACTCAACAGAGACCTGCCTTTATTTAAACCACAGGAGGCGCAGGTTCCATGATGAGCCCAGTAGCTGTTTATCTCTGTATGTAATGCAGCCTTATCATCAGTTAAGTCCAGCCATGAGCATATTCCATCAGGAGTACAATCAGCTGGCGATCCCTGACTAAATGCAACCAAACCAATCTCATCAACATCGTTATCCAGAGCAGTATCTATAAATCCATTTGCCGCCTCCTGCAATGCCGATAGCTTGATAGTATCTATCAAAACAGCTGTTCCTATGCCATCGCTGATCGTTTCCGTGGTTGGTATGATTACGCTTCCCGAGGGAAGACATGCACACACCGAATCTATCAACTGACATGAGCATGTGTCAACCTTCAGCTTGCTTGAAACCGTCTCCCTTAGTCTCACAAGCAGGTCTCCAGCATTCTCGGAGAGATTATAATTGAGGACTATATCCTCGGCTATGATGAATTGATGCCTTGCTGGATCATGTTCGGCATCACCGATAGGTGTATAGTACAGGGTAAGCGTATAGATACCCGTCGCTGGATCCTTTGTAAAGCTCTGCCAGGTTACATCAAAGGGAAAATTTCCGGTAGAGATAACAGTTAAGGCACCATTACTCAATTTAATCTGATTTCTCCCAACAGTGGTTTTTGTGACGGGAGTTTCTTGAATGGTAACATTGCGGATTGTAAACTCCATCACCTTCGTGACCCCTTCTATGTAATAGGCATATAAACAGCAGTAGTTGCAACAAGGGGCACAGTCACAGTTAGTCATTGGACCGCACTGCCTGCAGTCTTCCCACCAGCATGATGGTTCTCTTCTGAATCCACCGCCGGCATATACAGCTCCGGGACCGGTCCTGCTCCATGTCATGTTATTCCTGTAGTCCTCCAGATATGGTGTTATGGTGAATATCTTTGCCCACACGCTCCTGAATAACTTCTCCTCAAATTCATGGTTGCAATACTTCTCCGGAGTCTTCTCCTTTATTTTTATGACAGTGGGATCCGGCATCTCCGTTATCTCCTGATTCAGATTCCATTCATGGGTCTCATTTATATAGCATTCATCGATCAGGTTAAGATTTCTACTGCCGTAGTTAACGTTCGTAAGTGCATACCATGGATACTCAATGGTTGATGATGCTAAATCCATTCGCTGATGACACCAAGCGGTATCTTCTAGGGGAGTCTTCCAACAGTAAAGGTAATCAACATAGGGTCTCCCATACATTCTCTCAAGCTTTTTGTAGAAACACTCGATATAGTCAGCATATTGATGGCACTCCGGACAGCAACCACATAGAGGCGAAGGACAATCTATGGGCGGAGAACACGGGCAGGGAGCATCACACCCTTCCTTGGGATCACAATCTTTTCCAGGTATATACTCACAGTCAAAATGACACTCGATTGTTTCGGGCTGCTTATGGTAGCATTCATCCTCCAGTAGCTTGTTAACAGCATTGGAGTAGCTGTCTGAATCCGCTATTATATACTCCTTAGTTTCGGTTTTATTGGAAAAACTCTGGTCAGCCAGGAAATACCTGCTGGAGTTAATAAGCCAGTATTTCATCCTTTCTTCGTTGTATATGGATTCTATCGGATGGAATTCACTGATATTTACAACCCCAAGAACAGTCTGGTTTACATCAACAACAGCGGAACATAAAACCAGGGGGTTTGGAAAGATATTGCTAATATTTTTTGGAAATTTGAAATCCCCATAGGTTTCGTTACTTGAATGCTTATAGTAGACGAGGGTATAATTCAATGCCAGACTACCTCCGAGCATTCTACAGTCTGAATTATTTATCAGAATTTCCTCGCAGTAGGGACAGCAGTCTAATGGATAACCGTCAAAGCCGAGGATCCCTTTCCTAATCCTCCGGGTTTTTATCTTCGAAGCTATCTGGACCTCGGAGCTGGAATCGTCCATTAAGATCGCATCGCATTCCGAAACCGTGATAACGCTGATGTTAATGCATACCTCCTCTGAACCGTCAGCTCGAGCACAGAATTCATAGCTTCCCACTGAATCAAAAGCCTTTCTGAAACAGGGCCCATTCACGCATCTACATGTTGATAAGGAGCATTTCTCAGAACCGCCGCATTCGCATTCACTTGTAATGCCCCCGGATACATCTTCCAGATAGATGCTTCCTATCCCCCCATCACTGCTGGCCTCTATACTGAAGGTTACAAAGGCATCCAGGTAGACGGGGTTTGGCTGGGCATCAAAATACTCAACCTGCGGCTGCCCGCAAGCAAGTGAACTCAACAGCAAAAGCAAGACCGTAATCTTGGAAAAATCCATTTTGATAATAATTAAATAACAAAGTATTTATGGCTTTTTATCTAATAACTCACTAACCCTTTGGAAGTGATAAATTTGAAAAAATATATTCCAATTTATTTGGTCTTTTTTCTTTCGATAATATATTTTGGTGTCGGCTTGGTAGACGCTATAGAGGAGGGGATTATCGGGGAAAAATGGAATTATGTATTCTGCGTGTCCATCTGTCTCATACTGTATCTCTCTGGATTGATTGCCACCCTGGTTTTGATCACATCCGGAATAAAGTATATGACATCGGAAGCGCCGGAGGACAGGGACGAGGCAAAAAACAGGGTAACTCAGGCCGCTGTGGGTCTGACCTTTGTTTTGATAGCAATTCCCCTTGTCAATTATCTAACCAGTGAATTATTTCCAGCCTTTGAGTGTGATTGCACATCCCTAGGTGATATCATTCCACAAGAACCAGCCAGTAATGAAACCCTTCGCGTAATTATCCATACACCGGCGGATGATGATGAATTCGATAGCAGCGATTCAATCAACTTTTTCGGCTCTGTTCATAACGGCATAGCCCCCTATGAATATAGATGGACATCCAGTATAGATGGCTTGATAGGGAATAAAGATTCCTTTAGTGAATCCCTGTCTGCAGGGGAACATATTATCATGTTGAATGTTACCGATTGGGCAGATAGGTATGGCAGTGACATGGTTAATATCACGGTAATTACACCACCATAGATTTAAATATCCCCGCTTAAATTGTAATAAGATGAGTTCCAAAAATATCCTGATAATTGTGATCGTAGGCCTTTTATTTTCCATACCGATAGTTTATGCAGAGAATAAGGCACCAATTGCAGATGCGAGAATAGGGTATAGAGTAGATGAAGTAAATCATAAATTTGTTCGGACCTCCGTGGGGAAGCCCGTATATTTCAATGGCTCCCTCTCATTTGACCCTGATGGAAACATAGTTGAATACTACTGGAATCTCGACGATGGCTATACTACCACCGGGGCATGGGTAAGTCATACCTACTCCACTATGGGAGTATATCATGCTGAATTGATGGTAACGGACGACGGGGGTGGTTTCAGCGTGAGCCCATCTACCGTAACTATAGAAGTAAATCCATCCCTGAGTGTAAGGATAACGAAGCCAGGAAATCGTTCGAAATTTATATACAAGCCAGGGGAGGTTATAGAATTTGTTGGTGAACCAATCCCTGGAACCCCCTGTTATCTCCCACCCCACTATAACTATTCATGGAGGTCCGACAGGATGGGGGTTATAGGCAGGGGAAAGGAAATCAGGATTGAGGCGATGTCCCTTCCACTGGGATGGCATAAGATTACATTAAATATTACTGATTGTATTGGAGATACTGCTGAGGATTCCATAGAGATAGTAATAGTTCCCGAATTAAGGGCGGAAATCCTGAAGCTGTATGATCAGGAATCATGGTATTGGGAGAGAATCCTTTACTCTAACGGTACCTGGGATCCGGATCATCATTTCTCTGGCGGCGATTCCGACATACTAACTCTTTCCCCGGGTTACACGCGGGTCATCTTACGGGAGGCCTGTTTCGATGATGAGGGATACATAGAAGTTAATGGGAACAGAGTTTATGAGAACAACGACGGATGCTGTTCCCCAGGATGCCACCAGGTAGAAAGAGACATAACAGAATACGTACATCCAGGTAATAATACCATCTACGGATATGCCGAGGACTGTTGTGGCAGCTACGCTTATGTTTCAGCTTATATTCAGATAGATAAGATCCCCTCCCGGAGATGCTCTGTTCTTGAGGAATTCTCAGACGGCTTCAGAGAGAAGATATTGGAGTTTCCACCGGCAGGGGGTTCAAACTCTGAAGCCAAAATCACTTTACCGATGAATGCAACAATCTGTGATGCGGAAGTTAAAGCTTCACTCAGAAAGAAATCCGATGTAAGCCTCGACGTAGGGAGCGACGGGGTTGAGTGGAGCCATGATAACTTCATTGGGCAGGAGATTATAGCTGATAGGAACACGAATCCGAAGATAACAGATAAATTAACGCAGCTGCTCAGAGACTGCAACTGCCCTGGATGCTCAAAAGATGGTGATTATTGTACAATAGACCTGAGGTTCGCAACAAACCATGAGGTAAATCTGAGGGTGAACGGGCTGCACATAGTATACTGTATCGAAGCGGGAGAAGCGACCTGCCCATCGTGTCAGATAAACTGGACCGGAAGAGCAAAAGGCGGTCTCCCACCCTATAATGTGAAGTGGATAAGTAGGGATGATGGATTGGTAGATGAGTTCTGGATAAAAAATGACGGAGGTACATATACTTTATACACAACACCCCCCATGGCCCCCCCGCTGAGGGGGGGAGTCCACAGCATTAAATTTGAGGTTGAAGATAGCATTGGATTAAATGCCTCAGACATAAGACATGAGATATTCGTTCCTTGGTGCTGTACTGTAGACACCGATTGCCATACCTGCTGGCCGGAGCATGAGGGCCCCATTGTAGATACAGGAAATGAGAATGCCCATTCCTGCGACATGTATGAGGTCTGCCACCCGGATCTGTGGCAGCTGGTAAGAGAAGCGATCTTATGCTGTAAATGGAATTGTACGCCTGAATTCTGTAACAGGGTGACTGATTTTAATGTAAAATCAGTAGATATAGACACTAGCTGCATGGAGGGCTATGAATACGGTGCAGAGCTGGGATCAACTCCCGAGGGATTAACCCAGGATGGGATAAAAAGGTGTGCCGGGGTTTATATAATAAATGCATTGGGTCCAACTGCAAAATTTATGTCTGATTACTGGTGGCCGGAGATATGCTGTGCTGGAAACTCCTATTGTTGTGAGGGATGCTGTTGTGGTGGTCCCGGATTACCAACAGATCTGGGAAAGTGTAGATGCGCCAATCATGTCTATACAAGGAATGCTCAAGGCTTACCCTGTACTGGTCCGATAGCCGGGATTTCACCAAGGGGCTGGAAATCGGATGTAGCAATGAACAAGAACACCTGCTACTTTTCGGATCTACCAGCTCATGCAAGCATTCTGGGAGATCAGGGGATAGTTACAGAGGCAGAGGGAATAAATACGGGAACATGCTGTGATTACTCAAACGCATTAACCACAATGCTTAGGATAATAGGCTACAACTCCACGGAGGTTTACTCATGCACCGGGCCGGAACATTGCTACAATCTGGTTAAATTCCCAAGGGAATCCAAATGGAATCTGGTCGATACCACAGGGAATAAGGATGTTCCATGGACGAAACAGGGGTCACCCGGAGGTATCTATCTCTACTGTAATTACTTCAATTGTAGAAATGATATGGGAACATTTACATGTCCTTTTTCGGGAGATGTGTGGAGGTGTTAAAATGAAGAATCTACCAACAATATTGGCTATTTTGTTATTAAGTGGGTTGGGAATTGCACATATCCCGGAAATTGAGGTGATAAAGACCGCCCCACCTGAGGTGAGAGTTAATGAAATTCTCCATGTCGATATAGTGATTGAGAGCAACCTTAATGAAACAGTAAATGTGGAATTAAGGGAGCGCGTAGTATTCGGTGAACCAATAGATAAGGAAAATCTTGTTGGGTACCAGAATATAACTCAGACGGAGGATG
>CBFCYF010000083.1:0-8379 GCA_965602195.1 uncultured archaeon
ATTTATGAGATAACCTTTCTTTAGGTATATTGCTTTTAAAAGAAACTCAAAACCCGTACCTAAATAAATTCTGTCCATATACCTCCCCATTAGTCTTATGTTCTTAAAAGAGAATGGGTTAACATATTTCTCAAAGAAATACTCAGATCTTCTTAAGAAAAAAGGATATTCTTTTTTCGTATATTTGTGAAATTTTTGTTTAACTTCTTTTTTGTATTTATCAACATCGATATACCGTTGGTCATAGGCGTCCCTTAATCTTTTTTTTATTTCTGAATCTATTGGCTTCCCGTAATATTTCAGGAAATACAGTAGAGAAAGGTAATGCTCATGGAACGAAATATCCTCAAGATCATCCACGAACATCCGCAACGTGGCTCGATATTTTTTATTTTTATCCTTACTCAATTCTTTATTTAGGATATATCTCACTCGTTCTATCTGTTTTTTGGTTAGAACTCTTTTAATTTTTTTCATTGTTTAATATCTTAAACTCTGATTATCTTCTTGTGGATTAGTGCTACATTATACCAACCATTCACTCACTTGAAACCACCATCAATCCCAGTAAATAATATATCCTGAAGTCATATAAAGAATCGGATAAACAAATTTATATATAGATTGTTACGATAGATAAAGCGTGCTGTTGAATTGCTAAAGGATTTTTCACAAAGCTATATCCATTCTGTTTGTTCAGTGCTGTCGAGCATGGCGAAGACAGCACATGTTTTGATCAACCTTTTTTTAAAAGGTTGCAAAGTATAAATAGTAGGATTGACTATTTCTTAATTAAATTATAGCTTCTGAAAAAAAATGGGTGAGTCTCCAGAGATACCGGTGTATATGGGGGGTAAGACAAGACATATTCTCTTTCCGGCAATCCTAGCTGGGCTCACCATAGTTTTGATAGCTACTGTCTGGGATATTACCTTGTATGGGATAATATTCGCCAGCTTTGGATCCTCAGCATTTATTGTTTATGTAACCCCCAGATCAGAATACGCCTCAGTCCATAACATTCTCGGAGCATACCCCCTGGCTGGATTCTTTGGTTATTTCACAATTCAGTATGTTAAACCCTGCCTCCCCCCTCTCCTAACCTATTTTAGTCTGAGTCCGGAGCTGGAGACAAAAATCTGTTATGCCATCGCAGGAGGTTGTGCGGTGGGGATTATGATACTGGCTATGTTAATCACAGGATTTAAACACCCTCCGGCGGCAGGTGCGGCGTTGGCGTTCGTCATCCCTAAAGAAACTGTAGATGTTGGTGCAGTGTTCTTTCTGATTGGCGGTGGGATCACCCTCCTGATTCTGGCAAAAATCCTCACCCTTATGGTAAAGGAGGAATATAAGTTAGAGGAGGCGATAAGACACACCTTCCATCCGGTGAGAAAGGAGAGGGGAATAAGAGGGAGCTTCAAGCCTTGAAAAAAGGAGATGGCAGAGATGGAAGGAAGACGGGATATGGTTATGTACAGAGAGATGATGAGTCAACTGGTTGAGATTTAAAAAGACGTCAAGCCTCGATGATTGGTGTTTTCTCTAAAACAGTGTACTTATATCCTAAATTCCATTAATAATATTAAACTATAAAAAAAGAAGGTGGGTAGTACGTGATTATAATATAGAGCATCGATATATCAATTAGATAACAAAATGCCTCAAATGCTTCAGGTTCCCAAAGAAGAGTTTCTAGACTTGAAAAGAGAGATAGTGGAGATGGAAGAAAGATTGGAGATACTCATGGACAGAGAGTTAATAAGTCAGCTAGTTAAGAGTGAAGAGGCTATTAAAAAAGGCGAGGTTCGTTCTTTTGATGAAGTTAGAAAAGAGTTGGGGATCTAGAGCTCATTCTTATGTTTTATGGCTTCAATGGTTAGTGTCCTATCTTTTTCATTGACTTTGAACAGAATCCTAAAACTTTTCTCAAAATAATATTGCCATTGACCTCTTCTATCCGAGCGAAGAGGTTTGAGAAAGATTTTTGGGTTGGTTTTTATCTTATCTATCTTCTTTGCAAATATTTTTTGGATGGACTTATCAAATTTCTTAAGTCTTTTCTCTACAGGTTTGGTTATTTCTACTTGATATTCCATCTTACCGTTTTGAAATGTTTGTGTCTGATAAGTAAGCTGACAGTTTACTATCGATTATTTACGTTTGTTCCATAAAAGTTAGGCACTACTTCCTCCTTCTTTTTCTCGGTTTTCTCAGGGTTTTCATTGCCTCCTTGAGTTTGCTGACTTCCTCCTTGCCGGGCTCCTTTGAGCCAAGGTATTGCACGACCACCTGCCGGACTTTATCACCCTTTCGAACACTCCTAACAAGATAGTAGTAAGTACCTCCCCCAATCTTTTTTGACCTCACATACACCATTCTGATCAACTATATGATACTGTGATAGTTGGCACTACATAATATACTATGATCGCCCATATAAATAACCTCCAAAATTTTTTTTACTCTCATTCTTAATATTAAGTCGAGGTGAAGTTGATCTTGGACGGTATTTCTCGAGGGAGGCGCTGGAAGGGTTTGATGGGATTAAGAAAAGAAAGATAAAAATTCAGAGTACGCAGCAGTCTATCTCTCATTAGGTGATAATGCAGAGGTTAGAGCCCAGATTACCCCCCCCTCTCATCACTTCTTCTTTTGTCGCTTTTTCCGGATCAGAGGTGGGACTCTCTTATGTTTATCTTCCTTCTGTTCGATGATATTCTTCAGGTTTGATGCCTCTCTCCGGATCTCTTTTTTTCTCTTCTTCTCTTTCATGACCCTTACTTTCTTCTGGTCGGAGTCATTAAAGCTAAAAAACGTCTCTCTTTTTTCTCTGATTTTCTTTTTCCTTTTCTCCCCTTTCCTAGTGAAGTGCAAGAAGATCACAAGGAGGGTAAGAAATCCGAGGATCATAATACCAAAATCCCTAATACTGGTATCTTCATCCGGTATCGTTGTAGAGGTTGGAGGCAGAGTTACATTTGTCTTTATCGTTGTGCTAGTTGTACTAGTATTTGTTATTGTGGTGGAAGTGACTTCTATTATCTGCGTTGTGGTTGTGGTGACTGCTTCTATCTCACAGGGATCGCATGGTCCTCCGCAATCTATTCCCTCCTCTCCCTGATTCTGAATACTATCTGAACAGGAAGGACAGGGTTTACATGGCCCTCCGCAGTCAACTCCGTCCTCACAGCTGTCGTCGTGGCAGTTCCTCAGTCCATCGAAACATGTGGCCTTAGTAACTGCTACCGCAGAGAATCCGCCGCCTCCGCCGCCACCTCCCCCGTTGCCTCCGTTCCCGGATACTGTGGTTGTGGTTGTACTGGTTGTTGTTGTCGTGGTCGTGGTGGATGATTCATTTATGCTGAACCCACTGAATGATGTTGTTATATAGCTGAAGTGATGATTATTCGTATTTTGTTTTGTATCATTTGCTATATCCGCCCAGTTTCCAGTACACGTTTGTGCTGTAAAATTCCAGTCATCGCACTTATATAGGCGCAGGTTGGATTCATTAGTGTAGCTTCCATTAATGTCGTCGTAGTAGATTATGAGGGTTGCGTTGGTGAAGTTGTGGTTGTTGTTTATTCCATATGTCACCAGGAACCCTGAGACTGGCGTCGCTTTTTTATCCATACCTAAAACTTTGTTGTTTTCTGAGGAGACATTAATCTTCCTTATAAATAACCTTAATCTGTTTACGTAGGCTTTAATCTCCATGTCTAACAATGTATTAGGTATCTGCTGGGAGTAGCTTCCATTTTCTGAGCTGTTTTCAGTGACGGTCTCATTTCTGTAATAGGTCGTCCATGTGGAGTTTACACCGGTGTTGTTGTGGTTTATTATGGTGAAATTGAATGTAGATGGTTGGAATGACTCAAAGTAGTCGGTTGTGTTAACCCTGGTTCCATAGGAGTCGTTTACATAGAATGTTACATTATATCTGCCTGTGAGTGTTGTATCTGTGAATGTGGTGTTGGTGTTGTTTGTTAGAGTTATGTTCTCCTCGGATGCATCTGGTTTTAATATTGATGCCCATAGACTCTGAGAGTTTATAGCTGATATGTGGAGTGTCAAATTTGATCCGTTGATAACGGCATATGGTATGATTGCTGCATCTAGGATGATGGGGCCGGGGTAGTTAACAGCTATGCTTCTATTGTTGCTTCCCCACGCAGTCAATCCCCCATTATCATACGCTAGGCAGTTCCAGCTGTAGTTGCCGTTGACAAGGGAGACAATCCATGAGGAGCTGTTACTGGTGCCACCAACATTAGATGTGCTTGTATTATAAACAGTACCGCTGGCATTCCAGACAAACAACGTTAAATTCTTTAAACAATTGCTGTCGTTTGCTGAGCAGTTGAAGGTCACATCCACTGGGTCTGCAGTGTTGTTGGTGTGATTATCTGCAGGAACATTGAGGGTTACTGATGGGGGGGTCACATCATTCACTGTGACCGCAGTCACAGACGTATCATTATAGTTCCCAGCAGCATCCGAACAGTTCGCAGTTAGGCTGTAGTTTCCAGGAGCTGTGAAGGTAACCGTTCTATTCGTAACATTTCCTGAGACACTCATCAATCCATTATCCACCCCGTCGATGTAGAGACTGCAGGCTAGGACCCCCACATTATCTGATACATTAGCTGTGAAGTTTATCGCAGTATCCTCATCTCCAGACGTCGGCATAATAGTGGAGACCGAGGGACGTGTTGTGTCGCCTATAGTAACCTCTGTTATAGAGGTATCATTGTAGTTACCAGCAGCATCTGAACAATTCACAGTCAGATTATAATATCCCGGGGTTGCGAAAGTAACCAGCCTGCTCGCAACTCCATTAGATAGATTCATAGACCCATTATCCACTCCACCTACATAGAGGTTACAGGACGTGACGTTAACATCATCTGAGACATTGGCTGTGAAGTTTATTTGGGTGTCCTCGTTTCCAGATGTTGGTGTGATGGAGGATACATTTGGGGGGGTAGTGTCTGAATTCAAAGTTAAAGGTAGATAATCCACATTGTCTCCACCAGATATTGTATAATTTGCGGTATTTCCTATCCTATCTCCCGTGTTATCCCATCCAGTATAGTCAGAGAAAAAATTTCCTCCTATTGCACCATCAATTACGCTTCCTGTTCCGTTCTGGTAGGTTGTATTCCAGTAGTTTGTTCCATTATCATAGGCATTAAATGTGTTATTCAGGTAGTTGTTATATATTAAGTTACTATTTGAGGATTTCAGATAAATTCCTTCATCTGTGTTGTTGTAAACTGTGTTATTACTTATCACATTATCAAAGCAATCTTCAAGATAAATCCCTGTTCCGTTATTATTGTGGATTGTGTTATTACTCAGGGTATTATTATCACTTAAATTTAAGGAAACCCCGCCACAAGCTAATGTATTGTTTATAATTCTGTTGAGGTGGCTGGATTGCCATAAACTGATGGCCCAGTTTGTGTCATTAACTCTGTTATTTGTCACATTATTATTCGTGGAATTCTCCAAAGCTATTCCTGAACCACTATCCAAAACCAGGTTATTATCTAATCTGCTGTTATGTGTTTGGTTTAGATAAATCGCGGAGCTGTTGAGGTAATTAGATATTACGCAATTTTTTATTGTGATATTATCTCTTCCTTCTGCGAATATTCCATGGAATTGCTGACCTGATAAGGTACAGGATACGGTGTGGCCATTGCAGTCAAGCATGATGTTATCTGCACCTATATTCAGGCCGCTGGAACAATTTAGTAAATCCTGAGTTAATACTGTGTCTTCTGTTATGTTATCTCCACAAGTTATGTATTTTACAGTGAATGTGAGGTTTCCGTTCTGAGAGAAGTTTGTATGATGGTTAGGGGAGTCATCTGTGCATTCAATATTCCAGATGTAATGTCCATTTGATATATTGTCTCTTGTGAAGCTGTTGTTTTTATTATTTTTGATGTCCCATTCTGTCACATCTCTGTTCCAGTTACCGCTTACATTAGTCCATAGCGAGCAATTTGCAATGCGAAGGTCATCTGTCACATTATAATTAAATGTCACATTGTTTGTTGCATCATATGTTGTTCCATTTGGCGAAAGCAGGTAGATGACTGGAGCACCTGTATCTTCAGATGCTAGCAGGTTGTGAACTGAACAGTTGCCTTGACCAATATTTGATATATCAAGGTGGTTTGACAGATAATTCCTTAGTCCGAGTGTATAGTTGCCGGATACTGGGATGTGCATGCTGTAATAACCATGATTGTTTGTTCCCTCAGTCCATTCCCATGATAAGTTCCACAACATGACTTTTGTATTGTTCATTGATTCGTTTGTGGTTGCATTAAAGACAAAACCTGCTATGACACCTCCATTTTGTAATGTGAGATCACATGTCGAATTTGCTAGAATGCTATCATTGCTATTTGGCATTGCATCTGGTCTGTCGGAACCAGCCCGGAGGTCATAGCTACCTGCAGGCACGTAGAATATGTAATAACCTGATCCAGTTGTATAGACCTTATCATCATAACCTGTTGTCTTGTTATGGATGCTTACTTGGGTTGTTGACAGATTTCCTGCAGGTGTGTAATTGTAGCTTATAGTTCCGTTTATGGTGCCAGTTGCATTTGTTACAATCGTCTTAAATCGAAGGCGGTATTTTGTAATTTCATAAACCCTCCACTTAGAATTATTTGAGTTTATTGTGAAGTTTCCTGCGAAAGCTGAATTCAGTTCAATGATGTTGCCATCAGATTTATACATTGGTTCTTTCTTGTTAGCTCCTATCTCAACATCTGGCCTGTATTTTGTCGGACAGGATGTATCAATGCTTAAATTAACAGTAAATGTGTAAGACGTGTTACAGGGATTGTTTATGTTCCACCATACGCCGTCACTGTTATTGTCCCAATTTTCATCTTTTGAGAATCCAGTAATGCTTGTATTGACGTAGCCATATTCATTTTCATCGTATCCCCTATAGACATTCACTTCAAGTGAATCAAGATCAGAGCTATTGTACACATCAACTACAACTGTCAGTGTTTGGGCTCCACTACCATTAAAATCATACATGTCAACATTAACACTTGCATTATATCCATAATCTATACTATTACGCTCCATCCTGTCTGCTCCAACACCAATACTATAATCTGGTGCGATATCTTCTATTGTCCAGTTAATGGATATCGTGTCATTTGAGACATAATCATTTTGTAGTGAGATTACACCATCACCTTCTTCTCTGAATCCGCGCAAAGGATGGGATGTGTCGAGCTGCACGGATGTGTTGGTGATATTGCCTTCTGCACTAAACGGATTACGAATGTTTACATTAGATGACATGTATGCCTCTCTGGCCATGCCAAAATCAAGTGATGTATCCGGTTCGTTTGAAGCGTATAGGTTATAGGTGTCGTAGATGTAGATTTCTGGCCTCAGCGGGCTTGCAAGGAAGTTGTGTAATGTTAACTTTCCTTGCCCTGTGTTTGATATGAAAAGATCGTCTGTGTCATAGTCGCCAAGCGAAAGTGTATAGTTGCCGGATACCGGGACATGCATACTATAGTAACCATAGTCATTGGTGTCACTCCCCCACTCATATGAAGAATTCCATAATATTAAGCCTATGTGGGCAATTGATTCGTTTGTGGTTGCATTAAAAACACTACCTGCTATGACACTTCCATTTTGTAGTGTGAAGTTACATGTCGAATTTGATGGAACACTATTGTTACACGTTGACATAGCATCTGGTCTGTCAGAGCTGGCACAAACATTATAGGTGCCTGAAGAAACATAGGCGATGTAGTATCCTGAATCGTTTGTATATACGTCATAGCATCCTATTGAGTCATTACAGAGAGATATGCTCGTTATGGGACTATTAGTGGTTGGCGTGAATGTATAATTTATTGTTCCATTTATGGTTCCAGTAGCATTTGTTACTATTGATCTAAATTCAATGCTGTATTCATTATTTTTACATAAGATCCACTTAGAACTGTTAGACTTAACAGTGAAATTTCCAACTAATGTTGAATTAGTAACTTCATTACTATCAACTTTATGGCAGGGTAGGTTTTGCATCGCTGCTACTTCCACTTCTGGCCTATACTTAACACTGCCGATAGCATTAATGCTCAGGTTAGCAAAGAATGTATAACTTCCGTTCCCGGGATTTTCTATCTGCCACTCAACACAATCACTTCCTTGATCCATATCTCCGGGACCAGTTGCATTGGTTACATTTACATCAATATAACTTAAAGGTTCAAATCCTTTCCTTAGCCTTACCTCAAGATTATCAATGTTAGAATCATTGTATATGGTAACATTAACACTTACAGATTGATTATCTACACTGTTGAAATT